>QHSV01000324.1 GCA_003221655.1 Candidatus Rokuibacteriota bacterium | reverse complement strand
AAGGCTGCACGCAGCTTGGTCGTTCCCGCAAAGGTCATGGTGTCCTGCGTGTGGAGGCCAAAGACGTCCGTATACCACTTGTGCGAGCGCTCGGCGTTGCGCACGAAGATGTTGACGTGGTCAAGGGAAACGGGCTTGTAGGGCATGTCCAGTCTCCTACGAGCAAAATCGAGTCTCCCCGGGGAGTATACGCCATCCTTTATGCCGCCCCGAGATCGAGGCGAAAGCCCTTGACCGTCACGCCTGGTGCCGGGTGAAAGTCCAGCTCCGGGGCGCGGACGAAGCCTATTCGCTCGTACATGCGCATGGCCGTTCGCATCAGGTCCGTCGTGTGAAGGCTCAGCGCGCCCGTCCCGGCCCTGCGCGCCCGTCGCACGCATTCCTGCATGAGGGCCGCGCCGATGCCCTGGCTGCGCGCTGCCGGCGCTACGGCCAGCAGGCGCACCTCCGGCCACGGCATCTCCATCGATTCACCCCCGGGAGGCCGGACACGTCGAGGCGGGTACAGCAAGACCGTGCCCACGATCGTGGCGTCTCGCTCCGCGACGATCTGCTCGGCCGGCTCTACGCGCGCGAGCGTGGCCACGATGTTCTGCCGGTACCCCTCCCAAAGATCCGGCATTTGGGCCGCGTATTCCTGATAGGCGGCCAGGGTGACTTCGCGGATCCGGTCACGGTCGCCCGGGCGCGCATCGCGAATGATCAACTCACCTGCGTGCGAAGCGCCGACGACATTCAGAGTCATCGCTCTCCTCTCAGTTCTCGAAGATCAGCATCAGATAGGCGAGAAACAGGAGCAAATGCACCGCCCCCAGGAGGACGTTGGTTCGCTCAAGGGCGAACGTCAGCATGCTGACGACCAGCGTCAACACCAGCAAGGTCGCATCCGGTGCATCGAGGCCGAGGATGATGGTCCTGTTGGTGATGAATCCGATGGCGAGCACCGCCGGAATCGTCAGGCTGATGCTCGACAGCGCGGTCCCCAGCGAAAGATTGATGGAGCGCTGCAGGTGGTTCGCCAGTGCGGCCCGCACCGCGGCCAGGGATTCGGGAGACAGGATCAACACTGCCACCAGGAGACCCCCGAGCGCTGTCGGCGCACCCAGAACGCTGATGCCGTAGTCAATCGGAACCGCGATCTGCTTGGCCAGGAAGACAACGGGGAGGACATAGGCGATCAGCAGCAGGCCATGGTGTCGCGCCGAATAGACCTCGAGCCCGCCATGTGACGCCGTTGCTATTGAGGCGGTCCCGGGCGAAACAAAATAGTCGCGATGGCGCAGGGTCTGGATCCCGAGGAACACGCTATACAGCCCGACTGACATGATGATGAGAAATCCGGCCTGCAGTGGAGAGAGGGTAGGTCCGGGAGACGACACGGTGAAGCTCGGCAGAATCAACCCGAGTACCGCCAATGGCAGTATCACGGCCAGAAAGGCGTTGGCGCCGTAGAGATTGTACGTCTGCTCGTGATAACGAAGCCCGCCGAGCAGCAGGCTGACACCCACGAGCCCATTCAGCACGATCATCACGATAGCGAGCATGGTGTCGCGCGCCAGCGAAGACTCACCGTGGCCGGTGTACATGACCGCCGCGATCATCATCATCTCCATGCCGCTCATCGAGAGCGTCAGCACGAGCGTGCCGATGGGTTCGCCGAGCCGCTCGGCGAGACGTTCCGCATGGCGCACCACGGCAAACGCCGAGACCAGAATCGCACCGAAGAGCCAACCCAGGATGCAGGCGAACCAGACGGAATTGGAGAGATCGGCGAGCCAGCGTTTGCCGAATGCGAGGAACAGCGCCGTGGTGGCGACGCTGACCGACAGTGGCCATTCACGGAGCAGGCCATGAACGACGGTTTGCGGGACTCGCCACATCGTGCCGCTCAATAGGCCTATGGACGGCGCGTGCTGATCAGCACCAAGCGGCGACTCCCCAGGTCGAGCGTACTGCCGTCCAGGCCGCCGTACCAAGCCAGGGGTTCCAGGCCGGCCCTTGGCATGAGGGCGAGGAGCCGGTGAAGGGAGCGCATGCGGAGGGAGGTGGTGTACTCGGTGCGCGTACCGTCGGGGCGAATGAGGGTGACGTCGTCGTCGATAGGACCCGTGCACCCGCGTCCAGACCGAGGAGCGAGACGATGCCGTCCACCTGCGCCGCCGTGTGCTCGGCTGGGAAGGCGTCCCGGTAGATCTCGAAGTAGTCTTTCACACGTAGTCCTCGTCGGGACTCCATCCGACCTTCTCTGCCCACAGCGACGCGGCTTCATAGATGATATGCAGGACCGGATCCTTGAGAAAAAGATAGCCGTCGATGCTGTCCGGGAAGAGCTGGGACGCTCGGCGTTTCAGGAGCTCGTATTCGGCGCGAACGTCTTCCGCTGAACGAAGATAGTCGCGGAACAAGAGCGCATACCGCTGGTTGAACCGCCCGCGCTCGCGGATATGGATATGGGCTCGTCGCTCACCCTCCGGCTCCCGCATGTACAGCTTGCGCAACTCCGGATCCGTCTCGGGCTTCTTGCGAAAGAGGTCGTGCTCGAACGTGGTGCCATGACGAAACCCTGCAATTCTGAGCGCATGGGTCAAACCGCCCGCCGCGTCCAGGTCGGAAACCGTGATCTGTAGATCTATGACGTCCTTGGCGCCAAGCCCTGGAACGGCGGTCGACCCGATGTGGTCGATTCGAATCGCGGCCGGCCCGACCAGGCCGCGGATGTGCTTCGCGATCCGCGTGAACTCGTCCACCCAGTGCGGCTGATACGACGAAACCACCACCGGGCGGCGAGTCAACGGAGTTCCATGAGATGCGTGCAATCAGCCGCCCCCACGCATCGATGGAATCCCACCCTCTCATAGAGTTGGGCCGCCGCCGGATTCTGCGTACTCAGCCGGAGAATGTCGAATCGGCCCCTGGCCGCCTCCATGACCCGGCCGACCAGTTGCCGGCCAACCCCGAGGCGCCGATAGGCCGACAGGACGTACAGATGCCGCACTCTGCCGACACCCTGCGCTTCCGTATGCGGATCGACGTTGAGCCCGCACACGCCGATCACTCGCCCACCTATCAGGGCAGCGAAGAAGGCTTCGCCGGCGCTGTCAAACCGATTCGCTCCGCTGGCCCACTCCTCAGCGAGCCGGCGCATGAACCGGTACCCGGCCTGCTCGCTCTCGGCGACCATGGCATCAATGGACTCGGACAACAGCTCACTCAGGCGTTCGATGACCATGCCGTGCTCTGGTCCCGTGCGATCTGTGGTCGGTGTCGACTACGCGCGCTGCTGCGCTTCACCGCTGGGCGCTGATGCGCGCGGATGCGTCGATGGTTCCGCGGCGGCCGATGGTCTCAAGCCCGCTTGCGGCCCCGGACGAAGATATGCAGACGTCCCGCTATGGCGAGTCCTCGAGCCCGCTGCCCATGGAGCGCGTCCAGCCATGTGCTCCGCTCGGCTTCGGTAATGGCGCCCGCCTTGACGGCCGCGTCGGCGGAGCGCTCGGCCAGATTGGCGTAGAAACTCCGCGGGTCGGTTTCGAGCGGAAAGAAGCCCCGCACGCGGACATCCTCGAGGCCGGCCTGCTCGAAGAGTGACGGCAGCCGCCGCGCCAGCCAGCCGTCGACGGCCAGAGCATCCGAGGACGCAGCGACGATGCGGCGGGTGAGCGCACGATCGGAATGGGTGAAGGCGGTCATGTCGGTGTCGAGGTCAAAGACCCCGACACGTCCACCCGGTCGCAGGACGCGCGCCAGCTCAGGGATGGCGGCCTCGCCGCCCGGCACGTGGGAGAGCACTGTCACGCACAGCGCGGC
This sequence comes from Candidatus Rokuibacteriota bacterium, assembly GCA_003221655.1. Taxonomy (GTDB): domain Bacteria; phylum Methylomirabilota; class Methylomirabilia; order Rokubacteriales; family CSP1-6; genus AR31. The sequence continues at coordinate 853 of QHSV01000324.1, read as the reverse complement.
GTCGAAGGAGCAGTCGGGGAATGGCAGTTGAAGCGCGCTGCCTTCACGGAACTCGATGCAATCGCCGAGACCCGCCTCCTGGGCCAGCTCACGGGCCACGGTCAGGAGTGCCGGACTCGGGTCGAGGCCGACCGCTTGGCCGCCGGGTCCGACGCGTCTGGCGATTTCCCGAGTGACGACACCGCTGCCGCAGCCAACGTCGAGGACGCGCTCACCGGCGGCGATACCGAGCAGGCCGAGATAGGTCTCGCGCGCGGCGACCTCGTCCTCCGCTTTGGCGCGCAGCTCGAGCCGACCCGCGAGCTCGCGCGCCTTCGCGGCGTCCGCGCCGGCAGTGTCGCGCCAGAGGCTCTGTCGTCCGTACTCGCTCACGTCCTGATCAGCGTATCGTGAAACGCGGTCACGGAGAAGCCGAGCGCCGCGGCATTGCGAAGTCAGATTGCGATTCGAGACAAGCACGATGCAAGTTCACTTGGTGATGCGCACAGGCCGTCCGCACCGGCGTCGGCCAGCTCGGATTCGGACCCATAGCCCCATAGGACACCGATCGACCGGACGCGATTGGCCCTGGCGGCGACGATGTCGCCCGCTCTGTCGCCGATCATGACCGCGCGCTCGGCCGAGATCCCTTCCGTCGCCAGCAAGTGAGCGAGGAGGTCGATCTTGTCATCGAATCGCCCTTCCAGCTCGGGTCCGTAGACACCGGCAAAGTAGTGATCGAGTCCGAGGTGGTGCACGATCCGTACTCCTCGCGATAAAGCGCCAGCGCCCGCTCGACCAGACTCCGGTCCGAGGTCGCGAGCAGCGAGGCGAACGTTCCCCGAAGCGACGGCCCGATGAATGACGCGAGAAC
>QHSV01000323.1 GCA_003221655.1 Candidatus Rokuibacteriota bacterium | reverse complement strand
TCGAAAATCGACAGCCGCGAAACGATGTTCTCCGCAGAGAGCCTCCGTACGGTTCTCTCTCCGGAGGGCGCCACGCCCGAGTGTTCGGGCGATTCGCCAAGAAGGAGACACCCCGCAAGCAGCGGCACCTCAACGATAGGCGCACGGCGGAACCGGGGTCCGGAAGGGCGCCTGAGTCAGGTGCTCGCCGTGCGGGAAGAGCCGCAATTGCCGCGGACGGGGCTGCCCCGCAAGCCGCCGGCCTTGGAGTGTGAGGAACCACGCCGCTCGAGCCACGTCGACGCCCGCCGCCCGGAGGTCACCCGACCACCGGATCACGGAGCGACGCCGCGCGGCGACGAGCGCGCGCGCGGTCACGGGGCCGATTCCCGGCACGCGCACCAGAACCTCGTACGGGGCGCGGGAGACCTCGATCGGGAACTGCTCGGGATGCGCGAGGGCCCACGCCGTCTTCGGGTCTTCGTGGAGCGACAGGTTGCCATCCGCGCCGAAGACCAGCTCGTCATACTCGAAGCCGTACTGCCGCAGGAGATGCTCCGCCTGGTAGAGCCGTAGCTCGCGCGCCGCCGGCGTCGAGCGCCTCCCCTCCAGCGGGGTGCCCACCACCGGTTGGAAGGCGCTGAAGTGAGCGTGGTGCAGGAGACGCTGCCGCTCGAGGCGGGCCACGAGCCCGAGGATCTCTCGGTCCTGCTCGCCCGCCGCGCCCACGACGAACTGGGTCGTGGGACCGACGGTGGCGAACTCCGTCGGCGCCCCGAGCCGTCTGCGCTCGAGGACGAGACGACCCGCCAGCTCTAGCTTGGGCAGCAGGTCCCCCGCGAAGTCCTTTTCCCGCGCGAGAGACCGCACATACGCTGCGCCGGGCGCTTCGAGGTTGATCGACACGCGGCTGGCCAGGCGCACCGCCGTTTCGACCTGAGCGGACTCGGCACCGGGCAAGAGCTTCAGGTGAACGTACCCGCGGAAGCCCTCACGCCGCCGCAGCAGATCGACGGCCGCGAGCATGCGGTCGGTCATCTTCGACGGGCGACCAGGAACGCCGGACGTCAGGAATAGCCCGTCGGCGAGACCGCTTCGATGCGCGCCGATGAACACGCGGGCGATTTCTTCCGGCTGGAGGTAAGTCCGCCGGACTTTGCCGCCGCAAAACGTCGGGCAGTAGCCGCAGGAGAGGGAGCAAGCGTTGGTCTGCATGACGCGCATGAGACGCGTCACCCCCTGGCCCGGGTAGCGCACCTTCGTGATACCGACCGGATCCCCCGGGCGCGTGAGGGCGCTTCCCGGGCCTACGGCTGCTCCTCCCGACCCGTCGCGGTCCGCCGACTCCGAGAGAAGCGTCACCCGTGTCCTGAGATCCATGTCTGGCTGTATACTATACATGAGACGAGTAGTCCAGCCGGCTTCCCTCAACCCTCGCGCGCGTCTCCTCCTCGACGAATCTCGGGCATACGAATCTCGGGCACCTTTACCGGGATCTGGATCCCCTCGGCTCGGAAGCGCCGGAGGATGCGCTTGCGCAGCTCGTGCTGGACGAGGAGCTGATCGGTGAACGACTTCACCTGGCAGAAGAGTGTGAAGTCGAGCGAGAAGTCGCCGAAGCCGGGGATGAGCCGCACGGAAGGCGGGGGCTCCCCCAAGAGGCCCGGCACCTCGCCGACCGCGCGCGTCGCCTCTTCGACGACGAGCTGCTCGACCCGGTCGGGATCGGCGCCATAGTCGACGCCGACGCGGATCAGGAGCGCCAGCTGCGATTCCGGCAGGTCGTAGTTGGTGATGATCGATTCAGCCACTTTCTTGTTCGGGATCGTGACCACGACGTTCTGGAGCATTCGAACTCGTGTCGAGCGCCATCCGATGTCCACGACATGGCCCTCGACCGTGTCGGCGACCTTCACGTAATCGCCGACACGGATCGGCTTGTCGGCAAGAAGGTGCGCCCCCGCGAAGAGGTTCGAGAGCGTGTCCTGAAGCGCCAGCGCCACCGCGAGACCACCCACGCCGAGCGCCGTGAGGATCGGCGTGATCTCGACGCCGATCGCGGTGAGCAGCATGAGAAAGCCGACGATGTAGACGACGCCGCGGGCGACGGACTGGCCGAGGCCGGTCAGTAGAACCCCGAGCGCCCTTCGCTGGCTCGCCCGCTGGATGAAGATGCTCAGCGTGTTCGCGACAGTGATGGTCACGGAGAGGATCACCGCGACCTCGAGGACGAGGCCCAGCTGCTCGTAAAGGCGCCGCGGCAGGCGCTCGGTCTGGCCGGCGAACTCGACCGCGACCCACAAGCCGATGACGAGCGACCACAGGATCGAGGGCAGCCGTATCGCCCGAGCGAGTGAGGCCCAGCCGTTCGGCGAGCGCGCCCACCGGCCGAGCACGGAGAGGAAGAGGGCCCGGAGCACCAACGCGACGATGGCGGCGGTGGTGAACGCGAAAGCCGGCCACGCGAGCGCCCACATTGGCGCTACATGCTATCGTAGTTCGCGCCCATGAGTCAGCGTGGACTCTTCTACGGCTGGGTCGTGCTCGCCGCCGCGGCCACGGTCGTGGCGATCGGGCAGGGATCCCTCTTCGCGCTCGGCGTGTTCCTCAAGCCGCTCGAAGACTCGATGCGCTGGAGTCGCAGCGCGATCTCGATGACCGCGCTCATCAACTGGATGGCGATGGGGGCGGGCTCCTTCTTCTGGGGCGTAGTGTCCGACCGGGTCGGGAGCCGCGCCGTGACGGTCGCCGGCGGCTCTCTGCTCGGCCTGGGGCTCGTGCTATCCGGTCAGGCGACAGCGCTCTGGCAGCTCCACGTGACGTTCGGCCTGGGTGTGGGGTTCGCGGCGGGAGCGTTCCTGACACCGCTCTCAGCGACGGCGACGAAGTGGTTCACGGCGAACCGCGGTCTCGCCGTGGGCATCGTGTCCGCGGGCGGCGGCGCCGGCATGCTCGCGATCTCACCCCTCGTCAGCTGGCTCACGTCCGCCTACGACTGGCGGGTGGCGATGATCGCGCTCGGCGACCTGGCCTGGCTTGTGACGATCCCGGTCGCGCTCCTGATCCGTAACGCTCCGGCCGAGATGGGCGCCGTCGCGCGGGGCGGCGCGGCCGCGCCCCAGCGCAACTTCTCCACGGTCCAGGTGCTGCGCGCACCGCAGTTCTGGGCGATCGCGCTCACACACTTTGCCTGCTGCGCCGCGCACGCGGGCCCGATCTTCCACATGGTGACCCACGCGATCGACCAGGGCGTGGCCGCGATGCTCGCCGCCACCGTGCTCGGGGTCTCGGGCCTCTCATCCATCGCCGGGCGGATCGCCTGCGGCCTGATCGCCGATCGATTCGGCGCCAAGCCGACGCTCATCGTGGGGCTCGCGCTCCAGGCCGTCATGGTCTTCGCTTACCTGTTCACACGCGACACCTGGAGCTTCTACGCGGCCGCGGTGGCCTTCGGCCTCTCGTACGGCGGCGTGATGCCCCTCTACGCGCTCGTCACGCGCGAGTACTTCGGCGAGAAGGTCATGGGGACGGCCTACGGCGCGGTGTTCCTCGTCTCGACGCTCGGCATGGGGCTCGGCTCCTGGGCCGGTGGCTGGATTCACGACGCCTTCGGCACCTACGCCTGGCTCTTCATCAGCTCGGCCGCTATCGGCGTCATGGCGATGGTCCTGGCGCTGACGTTCCGGCCGCCTCGCGTCGCAATCGCGCCGACCCGTGTCGTTGCCGCCGCGCGATAGTCGTTCCTCACTCAGAGCCCGCGCCGTTAGCGGTTGACACCTTCGAGCCCGGGATGGTATTAATTCGTCGCCTTTCCCGAAGGTTAGGCCGCACTCAGTGCCCGCAATCCTATCCGAAGGAGGTTCACGCATGGACGCCGAAAGTTTGAATCGAAGGAAGTTCATGACGATATCGGGCGCGGCGGCGGCCGCCGCCACCGTCGGCATCGAGGGAATCCTGGCCGCACGGCAGGCGCCGGCCCACGCGCAGGGCACCAAGCTCCACCTGCTCCGCTGGAACGACTTCGTCCCTGCGGCGGACGAGGTCCTGCTCAAGCAGATGCCCGAGGCCTCCAAGGCCCTCGGGGCCGAAGTCACTCTCGAGCGGATCAACGCCAACGACCTCCAGGCGCGCATCACGGCTGCGATCTCGTCGGGGAGCGGGCCGGACATCATTCACGTGCTCAAGAACTGGCCCCACCTCTATGAGAAGAGCCTGGCGGACGTGAGCGACGTCGCCGAGGCGACCGGTAAGGCCCAGGGCGGCTTCTACCCGGCGATGACGGAGCTCTGCAAGGTCGGCAGCAGTTGGCGCGCTGTCCCGCACGCGATCGTCGGGGGCCAGATCGCGTATCGGAAGTCGCTGTTCGAGGAGGTCGGCGCCAAGGAGTTCCCGAAGACGTGGCAGCAGTACCGGGAGGTCGGCAAGAAACTCAAGGCCAAGGGGTACCCGATCGGCCAGACCGCCGGTCACACCTTCGGGGATGCGCCGGTATTCTGGTACTCGTTCATGTGGGCGTGGGGCGGCAAGGAGGTCGAGAAGGACGCCCGCACCGTCGCCATCAACTCGAAGGAGACGGTCGAGTCGGTGAAATTCGCGGTCGGGTTCTGGAAGGACGCCTGCGACGAGGGCGGCCTCGCGTGGGACGACTCGAACAACAACCGCGCCTTCCTGTCGGGCACGATCTCGGCGACCATCAACGGCGCGTCGATCTACGTCGAGTCGCTGCGCAACAAGGAGAAGTACAAGACAGAGAAAGGCGCCTTGATGCACACCGACATCCTCCACGCGCCGAACCCGGCCGGGCCCGCGGGTGTCTTCCATCTCCATGCGCCGTTCAGCCACGCGGTGATGGGCTACTCGAAGAATCAGAAGCTTGCCAAGGACTTCCTCCGGTGGCTCCACGGCAAGGAGCAGTTCGAGGCCTGGTTCGTCGCCCAGAAGGGATTCAGCGTGGGCTCGACGACGGACTGGGAGAAGCACAAGATGTGGGACCTCGACCCGGTCATGCTGCCGTATCGGACCGCCGCGCGCGCGTTCCGCCTCTATGGGTATGCCGGACCGCCCGGACGTGCAGCGTCCGAGGTGGAGTCGAAGTACATCATCACCGACATG
>QHSV01000322.1 GCA_003221655.1 Candidatus Rokuibacteriota bacterium | reverse complement strand
CCGAGGCCGCCGAAGCTTCCAGTCGTCTCGACCTGCATCTCCTTGTAGCTGTCCGGATCGAGGAACGAACTGTGCGCATCGAGGCCGCGCAGCGTGCCCTTGATCGCGCTGTAGATGAGATCCTTCGGCGGCACCTCGTCCACGTACTGGTTTTGCACGATGGAGAGGACCTCGGTGAAGAGCTTGAGTTGCTCGTAGGTGGCGCTGCCGTCCGCGCTCTTGCTGGCCACGGACCCCCCGAGGGACAGCGTGAGCACCACCAGAAGCGAGCCGATCACGAAGGCCTTCTTCATAAAGTTCCCCTCATCCCGCGCTTAGCCACCCTGTCGGAGCCACTGTTCCGGATCCAGGGGTCTGCTCTGATAGCGCACCTCGAAGTAGAGCCGCGGCCCGGCGAGAGAACCCGTTTCGCCCACCGTGCCGATCCGCTGTCCCTGTCGGACGTCCTCGCCCTCCTTCGCCTCGATCTCGGCGATGTGGGCGTAGAGTGTATAGTACTCGTTTCCGTGGTCCACGATGATCAGGTTCCCGTACCCTTTGAACCACCCCGTATAGATGACGTGGCCCGCGTGCACCGCGGCGACCTCCCGACCCACCGCCGCCTCGATGTCCACGCCATTCCGGAACGTCCGGGTCCCGAATCGCGGGTGCACTTGCGCGCCGAACCCCGTGACGATCCGCCCCTCGGTCGGCCAGGGCAGGCGCCCCTTGAGGCTCCCGAACCCGACCGTGGGCGCCTCGATCCCACCCTTGGGTGGCGGTACCTTGGCCAGCTTGCGTTGCTTGGCCTGAAGCTCGCGGATGAACGCCTCGAGGCGGCGAGACGCTTCCGTTAATTCGCCCACCATGCGTTCGTGATACGTGCGCTCGTCGCGCACCTTCGCGAGGATCGTCCGCCGCTTTGCGCCCTCGCGATCGACGTCCGCCTGCTCCCGCTTTGCCTCGTCGTGGAGGCTCGCCAGCTCCCGCTGCTGGGCCTCCTCTCGGCCCTTGCGGTCCGCTAACCTCTCAGAAGTACTACGATACTCTTGAATCAGCCGAGCGTCCAGGGCGGCCAAACTCGCGAGGTGGCGCACGGCGGCTGCGCGCGTGACCGGGTCGTCGCCGCTCAAGATGACCGGCAGCGCGCCGCCCTGAGCGTGCACCCGATACATCGCCCGGAGCCGGCCGGCGAGCGCGCTCACCTGGCCGGCGCGCTGGCGCTCGAGCTTCGAGATCTCGCCGCGGAAAAGTTGGATCTCGGCCTGAGCCCGCTTGATACGCGTCTCCAGCCGCGCGACCTCGTGCTGCTTGACCGCGAGCCGCCGCTCGATCTCCTCGAGCTCGGCGAGCAGCGATGTCTCGCGGGCCCGCGCCGCCGCGACTCGTTCTTTTTCTTCCTTCAACTGCTTCTGCGTCTGCTGGAGCTTCCGCTGCTCCGCCTGCAGGGGATCCTCGCGCTTCGGCTGGGCGGCGGCCGGGACGGCGGCGAGCGTTGCGAGCAGCATCACCCCGAGCATCAAGCGCTTCATGGCTCGCGAGCCGCTCGGGCGAGCCAGCCGCCGAGCCCTCCGAGGAGCGTCCCCGCGCCGAGTAGCGCCACGACGCCGACGGGCGTGAAGAACACGAGCTGGGAGAGGCCGAGCGTGAGGCTCACGAGCGGCTCGAGGCGCGGCGCCACCACTGAGTATGTGACGAGGAGCGCCCCCAGGGCCAGGGTCGCGCCGGCCAGCCCTTGCATCATTCCCTGGAGAAGCACGGGCAGCCGGATCGTCAACTCGGAGGCGCCGACGAGCCGCATGATCTCGGTCTCGTGTCGCCGCGCGTGGAGGATCAGCGTCGTCGCCGTCGTGACGGTGAGAATGGCGGCGGCCGCGAGCACGGCGCCCACCCCGAGGCCGATCGTCGTCAGAAGCCGTTGCCAGTGCGAGAATCGCTCGACCCAGTCCGCGCTCCCGGCGACCTCGTCCGCCTCGGGCAGCACGGCCAAGCGCGCGAGGAGCTCGCGCGCGCCTTCGGGCGTCGCGGCGGCCGCCGACGGCGTCACCTCCAGCGACGCGGGCAGCGGGTTCACCGGAAGCTGGTCGACGACGCCCGCGTCCTTACCCAGGACCTGCTTCAGCGCGCGCAGCGCATCCGCCTTGCCGATGAAGACCACGCCGGCGACGCCAGGCATCACCCGAACGCGCTCGAGCAACGCGGCGACGTCGCCGCCGGGCGGCTCACGCTTGAGATAGACGACGATGCGCACCCGGTCACGCCATTTGGCGACGGCACGGCCGAGATTGGAGGAGACGAGCCAGAAGCTGCCGAGCGCGGCCAGCGACAGCGTGATCAGCACGACGGCGCTGACGGCGACCCGCCCGGCCCTCCGGAGATCGCGCAACGCCTCGCCGACCAGGAAACCGAGCACGCGGCGTCAGCCCTCGTCCTTCATGACGCGGCCGCCCTCGAGCGTGAGGGTGCGCCGCCGCAGCGCCGCGGCGAGCCGCGCCTGGTGGGTGGCCAGCACGATCGTGGTCCCGCCCGCTCCGATGTCCTTGAGCACGTCGACGATCTCCGCCGCCATCGCATCGTCGAGATTCCCGGTCGGCTCGTCGGCGAGGAGGAGCGGTGGTCGCCGCACGATGGCCCGGGCCAGCGCCGCTCGCTGGGCCTCTCCCTGCGACAGCTGGGCGGGGTATGCCTGGGCGCGCGCCGACAGCCCGACCGCGCGGAGCGCGTCGAAGGCGCGGGCGGTGATCTCGCGCCGGGGCGTGCCGAGGACACGCAGGACGAAGGCGACGTTCTCATAGACGGTTCGGACGGGGAGGAGCTTGGCGTCCTGGAAAACGACCCCGATCGAGCGTCGGAGCGCCGCCACCTGCGAGCGGCGCATCTGCATGAGACCCTGGCCGAGGACCTCGACATCACCCTCGGACGGAAGGTCGTCGCGGTAGAGGAGCCGGAGCAACGTCGTCTTGCCGGCGCCGCTGGCACCGGTCAGGACGACGAACTCACCCTTGCCGATCTGGAATGAAACCTCGCGCAGCGCAGGGACCTTCACGGGCCCGACCGAGTACACCTTCGACACACGGTGAAGCTCAATCATGGCGGGCGCTTCCGATTATAGCCGTCACGTTTTATAGCCGTCACGTTTGGATTTTCGAGAGCTTGTCCTCCAGGAGGCGGTCTACCAGCGCCGGATTGGCCTTGCCGCCGGTGGCCTTCATCACCTGTCCGACGAGCGCCTTTTTCGCGGCCGTCTTGCCGCGCTTGAAGTCCTCGATCGCCTTCGGGTTGGCGGCCATCACCGCGTCGATGATCCCGTCGAGGACCGCCTCGTCCGCGACCTGCGTGAGCCCTTCGCGCCGGACGATCGTCGGCGCGTCCTCGCCGGTGTCGACCATCGTGCTGAAGACGTCTTTGGCGATCTTGCCGCTGATCGTGCCGTCGGCGATGAGCCGCAGCAGGCCGGCCAGATTGCGCGGCGGCACTTTCATCGAGAGGACACGCTCGTCGCCACCGGCCAGCACCCGCAGGAATTCAGAAAGAATCCAGTTCGACACGGCCTTGGCATCGGGGAATTCCGTGACCGCGGCCTCGAAGTAGTCCGCGAGGGGCCCATGGTGCGTGAGGATGTCGGACGTCGAGAGGGAAAGGCCGTACCGGGAGACGAATCGCTGCCGCCGGGCGCGTGGCAACTCGGGGAGCTCGGCCCGGATCTCCTCCACCCACCGCCGGTCGATCTGGAGCGGGACGAGATCGGGCTCCGGGAAATACCGGTAGTCGTGCGCGTACTCCTTGGACCGCATCGAGCGGGTCACCTCGCGGTCCGCGTCCCAGAGCCGTGTCTCCTGCACGATGCGCTCGTCCACTGCAAGCGCCGCCGTCTGACGGGCCACCTCGAACTTCAGCGCCCGCTCGACGTTCCTGAACGAGTTCAGGTTCTTGATCTCGACCTTCGTCCCGAGCTCCGCGGCCCCGCGAGGACGCAGCGAGACGTTCGCGTCGCACCTGAGCGAGCCCTCCTCCATGTTGCCATCACAGACGTCGAGGTACACCACGATCGCGCGGAAGGCTCTCAGGTAAGCGGCCGCCTCCTCCGGCGAGCGGAGCTCCGGCCTCGACACGGTCTCCATGAGCGGCACACCGGATCGGTTGAAGTCCACCAAACTCGCCTTGGCCGTCTCAATCGTGCCTTCGTGGAGGAGCTTGCCGACGTCCTCCTCGAGGTGGAGCCGCTGGATCCCGATCGCACGAGAAGAACCATCGACATCGACCTCGAGGAACCCGTCTTCGGCGAGCGGCTCCTCGTATTGGCTGATCTGGTAGTTCTTCGGCATGTCCGGGTAGTAGTAGTGCTTTCGCGCGAACCGGCACGCCGCGTTGACCCGGCAGTGAAACGCGAGCGCGGTACGGATCCCGAACTCGACCGCCCGCCGGTTGACGACCGGCAGGACGCCGGGCATGCCCTGGCAGACCGGGCAGGTCTGGGAGTTGGGCGGCGCGCCGAATCTCGTCGGGCAGCCGCAGAACATCTTGGAGCGAGTGCGAAGCTGGGCGTGGACCTCGAGCCCGATGACGACCTCGTAGCGATCCGGATTCACGTCAGCTCCGGGCGGCGTGACCGCCATGGCGTCGCTTGCTCGTAGGCGTACGCGGCGCGCAGCAGCCGGGGCTCGTCGAGCGGCCGGCCGAGCACCTGCAGGCCGATCGGGAGGCCGGTCACGCTGAAGCCGCACGGCACGGAGATCCCCGGGATCCCGGCCAGGTTGCCCGGGATCGTGAAGACGTCGTTGAGGTACATGGACAGCGGGTCTTCCTTCTCGCCGTGCTTGAACGCGACGTTGGGCGTCGTCGGCGCGACGATGAGGTCCACGCGCGCGAACGCGGCCGCAAACTCGCGGCGCACGAGCGTCCGGACGCTCTGGGCTTTGCCGTAATAGGCGTCGTAGTATCCGGCCGACAGCGCGTAGGTGCCGAGCATGATCCGGCGCTTGACCTCGGCGCCGAAGCCCGCCGCGCGGGTCCGGCTCTCCATTGCACGCTCCACGTCCGGGTCCATGCCGTCGATGAAGTACTCATCGGGGAGCCCGAGCGTGAGACCGGCGACGCCTTTCGACAGCTCCGCGCCGTAATCGGGCACCGGCGCCTGGATGCACGTCGCGTCGCGCCGGTCGTGGCCGGCGACCGCGCCCAGCAAGAGCGCGGCGTCCCTGACGTCTCGGGCGAACGGCCCGACCTGATCGAGCGAGGACGCGAGAGCGACCAGGCCGTAGCGCGACACGCGGCCGTACGTCGGCTTCATGCCCACCACACCGCAGAAGGCGGCGGGCTGACGGATCGAGCCGCCCGTGTCGCTCCCGAACCCGCCCGCGGCGAGCCCACCAGCGACCGCCGCGGCCGACCCGCCTGACGAACCCCCGGGCACGCGGGCGAGGTCCCAGGGGTTGCGCGTCGGGTGGAAGGCCGAGTGCTCGGTGGATGAGCCCATCGCGAACTCGTCCATATTGGTCTTGCCGAGGATCACCGCGCCCGCCGCCCGCAGCCGCTCGACGACCGTCGCGTCGTAGGGCGGCACGAAGCTCTCGAGCATCTTCGAGCCGCACGTCGTCCTCACGCCACGCGTGCACAGCACGTCCTTGAGCGCCACCGGGGCACCGTCGAGCGGGCCGAGTGGTGCGCCGGCGCGCCAGCGCAGCTCGGACTCGCGGGCCGCCGCCAGCGCCTCGTCCCGCACGACCGTGAGGTACGCACCCAGCCGGCCGTCGAGTGCGTCGATGCGGGCCAGGTAGGCCTCCGCGACGGCGGTCGGGGTCAGGTCAGCCCGCCGGTAGGCGTCGGTCAGCTCGTGGATGGGCTGGTACATCAGTCCTCGAGGATCCGCGGCACGCGGAAGAGCTCGCCGCTGCGGTCCGGCGCATTGGCGAGCATCGCGTCCTGAGGGAAGCACGGCTCGACCTCATCCTCGCGCATGACGTTGACCACGTCCACCGCGTGCGAGGTCGGCTCGACGCCCTCGGTGTCGACCGCGCGCAGCGTATCCAGGTGCGCGAGGATGGAATTCAGCTGCTCGCGCATCCGCTCGAGTTCCGCCTCGGTCAGGGCCAGGCGGGTCAGGCGCGCCACATGCTCGACGTCCGTGCGCTCGATCATGGGCTCAGAGCTCCTCCAGATGGGCGTACTGCAGCGAGAGCCGCTTGCGGCCGACGCTGGCGAAGCCCACCGTGACGACGAAGTCGGCGCCGTCCCGCTCGATCCCGACGACGAGCCCCTCGCCGAAACGCGCGTGACGCACCTTGGCGCCGACGCGGAGCGGCAGGTCTTCGCCGACGGTGTCCGCGGCCGCCGCGTAGGCCACCGCGTCCGACGCCCAGCCGGCCGGGGGCTCACGTCGCGTGTTCAACGAGACGAGCTGATTCTCCGGCATC
>QHSV01000321.1 GCA_003221655.1 Candidatus Rokuibacteriota bacterium | reverse complement strand
ACCAGGCACTGATGGCGGTCGCGGGCGTCGTCGACTTCGGCGATCAGATCGTCCACGCTCTCCGGCGCTTGCGCTCGCGTCCGTACGTGCTCCAGAACTACCAGCGGCGCTTCAAGTACATCCTGGTCGATGAGTTCCAGGACACGAACTGGGCTCAGTTCGAGATCGTGAAGCTGCTGGCGGCGCGGCGAGCGAACGTCGCGGTCGTCGGCGACGACAACCAGGCGATCTACCGGTGGCGCGGCGCCGCGGTCACGAACTTTCGCAGCTTCCTCACCGACTTTCCCCAGACGCGGGTCGTGGTCCTCACGGAGAACTATCGCTCGCACCAGCGGATCCTGGACGCGGCGTATCGGCTCATCGTGAACAACCCTGATCGCCTGGAAGAGAACGAGGAAGGCCGGCGGTACGGCATCACCAAGAAGCTGGCGGCGGTGCGAATGCTCGACGGTCCGGAGCCCCAGGCGCTCCACTACGAGACGGCGACGCAGGAGGCCGACGCGGTCGCCCAGATGATCCGAGAGCGGGTGGAGCAGGGCGCGTGGAAACACGACGACGTCGCCATTCTCGTGCGGTCGAACAACGACGCCGACCAGTTCCTCAGGTCCTTGAACCTCCGCGGGGTGCCGTGGACCTTTTCCGGCAACGCCGGGCTCTACGGCCGACCGGAGATCCGACTGCTGATCGCGTTTCTCCGCTCGGTGGCCCATCCGGACGACTCGGTCAGTGTGCACTACCTCGCGTCGTCCGACATCTATCAGGTCCCGATCGTCGACCTCACGAGGTGCGCGACGTATGCCGACCGGCGTCATCGCTGGCTCTTCGACGTGCTGCGGAGCGTCGAGACGCTCCCGGAGACCAGGGACGAGGTGGGCGACGAGGGCCGCGCCGCCATCCGGCGGCTCGTCGCCGACTTGACGCGCTACATGGAGCTGGCCCGCGAGATGCCGACGGGGGAGTTGCTGTACCAGTTCCTGATCGACTCGGGCTGGCTCGCGCGTATGTCCAAGGCGGCCACCGCGCGCGACGAGGCGGAGGTGCAGAACATCTCCAAGTTCTTCCGCCGGGTCCAGGACGCCTCGAAGGCGCTCCGCTACGACAACGTGCGCGAGTTCGTGAACCATCTCGACGCGCTGATCGACGCCGGCGACGATCCGGCCGTGGCCGAGGCGGACGTCGAGACGCCCGCCGTCCGGGTCCTCACCGTCCACAAGGCGAAAGGGCTCGAATTCCCCGTCGTGTTCCTGGTCACCCTGGCCCAGGACAAGTTCCCGCTCCGCCGCCGGAAAGACGCGCTCGAGCTGCCGGTGGAGCTCATCAAGGAGACGCTGCCGCCGTCGGCTGACTTTCACCAGCAGGAAGAGCGGCGCCTCTTCTACGTCGGCATGACCCGGGCCGAGCGCGAGCTCTTCCTGACGAGCGCCCGTGACTACGGCGGGACCCGCGCGCGGAAGGTGAGCCAGTTCGTCCTCGAGGCGCTCGACCTGCCCAAGGACGCGGCGCGCCCGTTCAAGGCCCAGGCGATCGAGGAGATCCAGCGATTCGCTTCGCCCGTCGAGGCAACGGACGAGACGCTTGCCCCGATCCCGCCCGACCGAGAGCTTCTGCTCAGCCACCGACAGGTGGACGACTACCAGACGTGTCCGCTCAAGTATCGCTACATCCACCTGCTGCGCGTGCCGATCCTCCGCCATCACACAGTGGTCTATGGCAACACGGTCCACAAGGTCGTCGAGCACTATCTCAAGCGCCGCGTCGCCGGCAACTACACGTCGCTCGAGGACCTGCTCGCCATCTACGAGCGGGAGTGGGACAACCAGGGCTTCCTCACCTGGGACCACGAGGAAGCGCGCAAAGCGGCCGGGCGCGCGGCGCTAACGCGGTTCTGGCACGAGGAGGAGGCGGGCGGCGTGAGGCCGAGCCACGTCGAGAAGGACTTCGGTTTCTCGCTGGGCGCCGACCGGGTCCGCGGCCGCTTCGACCGAGTCGACGAGGATCTGCTCGGCGCGACGATCATCGACTACAAGACCGGCGAGGTGGCGAAGCAATCGATCGCCGATCGGCGTACCGCCACGAGCTTGCAACTGCAGATGTACGCGCTGGCCTGGCGCGAGATGACGGGCACACTCCCGCAGCGGGTCGAGCTTCGCTTCATCGAGTCGAACCTGGTCGGCCGTCACGCGCCCGACGAGAACGACGTCGAGGAGGCGACCGAGGCGGTCAAGGCCGCCGCCGTCGGTATCCGCGCCCGCCGCTTCGAGGCCACGCCGTCCTACACCGCGTGCCGCTACTGCGCCTACAACCAGATCTGCCCCTTCACCGCGACGCGGGAGTAAGAAGCTGTGAGCCGCCATGCGGGCCCCCCGCGCCCGACAGATGCTCCGCCAATCCCGGAGCCCACGTACGCCGAGCGCGCGCGGACGCTCGCGTACTTGGGACGGACGGGCGCGCTCGCCACGCTCTCGCGGAAGCACCCGGGCCACCCGTTCGCGTCCGTCATGCCGTACGCGCTCGACGAGCTCGGGCAGCCGCTCGTCCTGATCAGCGCGATGGCGATGCATACCCAGAACCTCCAGGCGGATCCGCGCGCGAGCCTGCTCGTCACGCAGCCGGTCGCGAGTCCCCAGCTCGCGGAATCGGACCCGCTCGCCGCCGCCCGGCTCACCCTGATCGTCGAAGCGCGCCGTCTGGCGGGGGCCGAGACCAGCCCGGCGCGCGAGGTCTACCTCGCCCGGCACCCGCGGTCGGCTTACTGGGTGGACTTCGAAGACTTCAGCTTCTGGCGGCTCGACGTGAAAGATCTCTACTTCGTCGGTGGCTTCGCGGCAATGGACTGGGTGACGGCCGACGACTATCGCGCGGCGCGGCCCGATCCATTGGCCGACGCCGCAGCCGGCATACTGGAACACATGAACCGGGACCACCCCGACGCGCTGGTCGCCTACGCGCGCCACTTCGCGGGCGAGCCGGCCGACGAGGCGACGATGGTGGCCGTCGATCGGCTGGGGTTCAGGTTGCGGCTCCGCAGTGGCGAACGGCTGCACGGCGTGCGCATCGCGTTCGCGCGCGAGGTTCGGACGGCGGACGAGAGCCGCACCGTGCTGATCGAGATGCTGACGCAAGCCCGCGGCGCGAAGTAAGGCGAGTCTCGACCGGGCGGAGAGTTTCTCGTCTTGACACGAGCCGCCCGGCCGCATACGGTGAGCTCCGCCGGTCGATCCATCCGGCGAGCCAGGAGGTTGTCATGGTCCGCATTTCCGTGTTCTACGCGACAAGCGAAGACAAGAAGTTCGACCACGATTACTACGTCAACCGGCACATGAAGCTCGTGCGCGAGCGCCTGAGCAGCTTCGGGCTGGTGCGCACCGAGGTGGACAAAGGCCTCGGCGGTGGTGCGCCAGGCGCTCCGGCGCCGTACGTGGCGATCGGGCACGTCTACTTCAATTCGCTCACCGACTTCCAGAAGGGGATGGGCCAGCACGGCAAGGAGCTCTTGGGCGACGTCCCCAATTTCACGAACATCCAGCCGCAGATCCAGATCAGCGAGATCATCGGGTAACCCACATGGCATACGATGTCATCGTCATCGGCGGCGGCAACGCGGCAATGTGCGCGGCGCTCTCGGCGCAAGAGCACGGGGCGCGAGTGCTCGTTCTCGAGAAGGCGCCGGAGGCGTGGCGCGGCGGCAACGGCTTCTTCACGGCGGGCGGCTTCCGGTTCGCTTTCAAGAGCTTCGAGGAGCTGTGCGAGCTGGTCGGCGATCTCTCCAATGAAGAAAAGGCCTCGATGGAGGTCGATCCGTACACGGAGGAGCAGTTCTACGACGACCTCATGCGGGTCACCGAGGACTGCTCCGATCCCGACATGGCGATGCAACTGGTCCGGGAGTCGCTGCCGACGGTGCGCTGGATGCGCGATCGCGGGGTCCGCTGGATCCCCATGTTCGGCCGGCAGGCCTACAAGGTCGGCGGGCGCTTCCGGTTCTGGGGCGGCCTCGTGCTGGAGGCGGTCGGAGGCGGGCCTGGGCTCATCGACATGGAGTACCAGTCGGCGGCCAAGAACGGCGTCGACGTGCGGTTCGAGACGAAGGCGACGCGTCTGGTGACCGACGACCGCGGCGCCGTCACCGGCGTCGCCGTGCGGACACCGACCGGCACCGAGACCATCCCGGCCGGCGCGGTCGTGCTCGCGTCGGGCGGCTTCGAGGCGAATCCGGAGATGCGCACGCGCTATCTCGGACCCAACTGGGAGCTCGCGCGTGTCCGCGGCACGCCGTACAACACCGGTGACGGGATCCGGATGGCGCTCGACATCGGCGCCTTGCCATGGGGCCACTGGAGCGGCTGCCACTCCGTCCAGTGGGACCTGAACGCGCCGTGGCATGGCGACCGGAAGGTGGGCGATAACTTCCAGAAGCATTCCTATCCGCTGGGGCTCATCGTGAACCTGCGAGGCGAGCGCTTCGTCGACGAGGGCGCCGACTTCCGCAACTACACCTACGTCAAGTACGGGCGCGCGGTCATCGGGCAACCGCGCCGGACGGCCTTCCAGATCTTCGACCAGAAAGTCGTGCATCTGCTGCGGGAGGAGTACCGGATCCGCGAGGTCACCAAGGCCGAGGACGCGACTTTCGAGGGGCTCGCGCGAAAGCTCGAGATCGACGTCGACGGATTCGTCGCCACGATGCGCGCGTACAACGCGGCCGTCCAGGCCGGTACCTACAATCCGGCCATCAAGGACGGCAAGGCGACTCGCGGGATCACGCCCCCCAAGTCGAACTGGGCGCAGCCGCTCGACTCGCCCCCGTACGTGGGCT
>QHSV01000320.1 GCA_003221655.1 Candidatus Rokuibacteriota bacterium | reverse complement strand
TCACGGCCGTCGACAATGTGTCCTTCGCGGTCGAAAAGGGCGAGATTCTGGGTCTGATCGGCCCGAACGGGTCCGGCAAGAGCACGATTTTCAACATGCTGTCGGGCGCCCTGGTCCCGAACAGCGGCTCGATCCGTTTCGAGGGACGCGAGATCGCCGGCCAGGCGCCGCACCGAATCGTCAACCTCGGGGTCGGTCGCACCTTTCAGATCCCACGGCCGTTCCGCCGGCTCTCGATCCTCGAGAACGTGGTGCTCGCGGGTTTCTACGGACAGGGCCGGCGCTCGCGGGCGAAGGCCTTCGACGCGGCGGAGCGGACGCTCGGGCTGGTGGGCCTGCCGACCGATCGCGCGGCGACGGTCGACGGATTGGGGGCGGCGGCGCTGAAGAAGCTGGAGCTCGCCAAGGCGCTCGCCACGGCGCCGAAGCTGCTGCTGGCCGACGAGAGCCTTAGCGGCCTGGACGAGCACGAGATGGATCAGGCCGCCGACCTGCTGCGCCGGATCTGCAAGGAGCTGGGCATCACCATCATCTGGGTCGAGCACATCATGGGGGTCCTGATGCGCGTCGTGGACCGCGTGATGGTGCTCGATCATGGCGAGAAGATCGCCGAGGGCCTTCCGGCGCAGGTCGCGAGCGATGCGCGTGTCATCGAGGTCTATCTCGGGACCCAGACCGCGGCGGTGTCAGCGGTCGCGGCGGCCGCGCGCGCCTGACCGGGACCGTCGCGTGACGTCGGCCGCGCCCATGCTCGAGCTGAAATCGATCCGCGCCGGATACGGGAGCTTCCAGGCGCTGTTCGACGTGTCGCTGGAGGTTCGCCAGGGCGAGGCCGTCGGCGTCATCGGACCCAACGGCGCCGGCAAGACGACGCTGATGCGAGTCGTGTCCGGCCTCATCCGGCCAACCCAAGGGTCGATCGTCATGGGAGGCATCGACCTGGCGGCGACCCCACCGCACCGGATCGTGGAGCTCGGCGTGGCCCACGTGCCCGAGAGCCGGCGCCTCTTCGCGCGCATGACCGTCGAGGACAACCTCAAGATGGGCGGTTTCGTGCCGGCGGCGCGGCCGAAGTTCCGCCGACAGCTCGACGTCGTCTATGGACTGTTCCCGCGCCTGCGCGAGCGCCGCCGCCAGCTCGCCGGCAGCATGTCGGGGGGCGAGCAGCAGATGTGCGCGATCGGCCGAGCGCTCATGACGGCGCCGAAGCTGCTGCTGGCCGACGAGAGCCTTAGCGGCCTGGACGAGCACGAGATGGATCAGGCCGCCGACCTGCTGCGCCGGATCTGCAAGGAGCTGGGCATCACCATCATCTGGGTCGAGCACATCATGGGGGTCCTGATGCGCGTCGTGGACCGCGTGATGGTGCTCGATCATGGCGAGAAGATCGCCGAGGGCCTTCCGGCGCAGGTCGCGAGCGATGCGCGTGTCATCGAGGTCTATCTCGGGACCCAGACCGCGGCGGTGTCAGCGGTCGCGGCGGCCGCGCGCGCCTGACCGGGACCGTCGCGTGACGTCGGCCGCGCCCATGCTCGAGCTGAAATCGATCCGCGCCGGATACGGGAGCTTCCAGGCGCTGTTCGACGTGTCGCTGGAGGTTCGCCAGGGCGAGGCCGTCGGCGTCATCGGACCCAACGGCGCCGGCAAGACGACGCTGATGCGAGTCGTGTCCGGCCTCATCCGGCCAACCCAAGGGTCGATCGTCATGGGAGGCATCGACCTGGCGGCGACCCCACCGCACCGGATCGTGGAGCTCGGCGTGGCCCACGTGCCCGAGAGCCGGCGCCTCTTCGCGCGCATGACCGTCGAGGACAACCTCAAGATGGGCGGTTTCGTGCCGGCGGCGCGGCCGAAGTTCCGCCGACAGCTCGACGTCGTCTATGGACTGTTCCCGCGCCTGCGCGAGCGCCGCCGCCAGCTCGCCGGCAGCATGTCGGGGGGCGAGCAGCAGATGTGCGCGATCGGCCGGGCGCTCATGTCCGAGCCGAAGCTGCTCCTCCTCGACGAACCGTCGGCCGGGCTTGCGCCCGTGCTCGTGGAGCAGGTGTTCGAGCTGGTGAAACGCATCCGCGCGGGCGGTCTGACGGTGTTGATCGTCGAGCAGAACGTGCAGCAGGTGCTGCGGGTGGTCGATCGGGCCTACCTGCTCAAGACCGGCCGCATTCACGCCGCCGGTCGTCTGGATCTGCTACGCCGAGCTCATCATGCTCGGCATGTACGGGATGTACTTTCTCTATACGGTCTACCACGCGCCCATCGGGCTGGCGGCGGCGGTCTGTATTCTCGGTGTCGGCATCCTGGGCGTGATGCTGCACGTCCTGGTGATCGCCCCGCTCCTCGGGGCGGCGCCGATCAACCAGCTCCTGGCCACCGGCGGCGTGCTGTTCTTCCTCCAGTCCGCCGCGACCGTGCTCTTCGGCATCGAGTTCAAGAACCTGGGCCTGCGGCTGCCGGTGCTGAAGGTGGCGGGAATGTTCGTCAGCTTTTCCCGCCTGCTGGCCTTCGCCGCGGCGCTGATCGGCATGGTGCTCGTCTATCTCTTGCTGACCCGGACCTACACGGGCACGGCGATCCGCGCGATCGCCCAGGACCGCCAGATCATGCCGCTCATGGGCGTCAACAGCCGCCGGATCTACCTGATCACCTCGGGGCTGGGCGGCGCGCTGGCGGGCCTCGCCGCGTGCCTGCTGGTGCTGCAGTACGACGTCCATCCCTTCGTCGGCCTCTCCTTCGGGCCGATCACGTTCCTGATCTGCGTCCTCGGCAGCCTCGGCAACTTCGTCGGAGGCTTCGTCGCCGCCTTCGTGTTCGCCGAGATCATCTCGGTCGGCGGTCTCTACCTCGACCTGGAGTGGGGCTACGTGTTCGCGTTCGCGTTTTTCATCGTGATGATGTTCGTGCGGCCCGAGGGCTTGATGGCCAGGCGCTCGTGACACGCTCTCTGCCGTGGATCGGCGGCGCCGCCCTGGTCGCGTTGCCGTTCGTCTACCGATCGCCCTACCCACTGCACATCCTGATCATCATCCTCATCTGGTCGTTCGCCTACACCTCGTGGTCGGTGATGGGGCGGTTCGGCCTGGTCTCGCTCGGTCACGGCGGCTTCATGGGAATCGGCGCCTACGTCACGGCGCTCGCGTGGAACTATGGGCACGTCAGCCCCTGGATCGGCATCCCGCTGGCGCTCCTCGCCGGTGCCGGGCTGGCGGCGCTGGTGGCGTATCCGTGCTTCCGCTTCCGGATCACCGGCCACTATTTCGCGCTGGTCACGCTGGCCCTCTCGGGCATCGTCCTGCAGGTGATCACCGCGACACGCGACCACACCGGGGGCTCGCTGGGCTATACGCCGGAGCGCTACCACGGAGGCAACTCGCTGTGGGCGCTCCAGTTCAGCGACAAGACGACCTGGTACCTGATCGCCCTGGCGGTCTGGGCGGTCGGGCTCTACGTCTGGCATCGGGTCGACCGGAGCATGCTCCGCTACGCGCTCGAGGCGATCTCTGAGGACGAGGACGCAGCGGCCGCGACGGGGGTCCACGTGACCGCGGAAAAGCTCAAGATCACCGTGCTCAGCGCCGCCATGACGGCGCTCGCGGGGGCACTCTACTGCCAGTACCAGATGTTCATCTCGCCCGACACGGTGAGCGGGATCTCGGTCTCGCTCCAGATGGTCTTCGCGGTGGTGGTCGGCGGCATTTATGTATCGCTCGGGCCTACGATCGGAGCCGTGATCACGATCTTGATGGCCGAGGTGTTGCGCATCTCGTTCGGTACCAGGGCGGTCGGCTGGGACAATCTCGTCTACGGAGTCCTCCTTGTGCTCTTCATTGTCTTCCTGCCCAAGGGAATCCTCGGAAGCCTGCTGGATCTCCGGAGGAGAGCGGGATGGATCTCGAGCTGAGGGATAAGGTCGCCGTCGTCACGGGCGCCAGCGTCGGCATCGGACGTGAGATCGCGAAAGTGCTGGCCTCCGAGGGCGTGCAAACGGCCGTAATCGCCCGCCGTGCGAATCTGCTCGCCACGCTCCGGGACGAGATCGAGCGTGCGGGCGGACCGCGACCCCTCGCCGTGCCCATCGACCTCTACACGCCGGACGCCGCGGCGCGGATTCGTGATGCCGCGCTCTCCGCCTACGGGCGCGTCGATATCCTGATCAACAATGCCGGCGGGTCGCGGACCATCCCGTGGGACTCGCCCGACGCGGCCTGGGACGAATCGTTCTCTCTCAACTTCACCGCCGTGCGCCGGACGACCCAGGCGCTCTTGCCAGGCATGATCGAGCGGCGATGGGGCGCATCCTCTGCGTCACCGGGAGCGCCGAGCCGTCTACCGTCAACGCCGCCGTCGCCGCCAAGGCGGGGGTCCACGCCTGGGCCAAGGGGCTCTCGCGCGAGATCGGACGACACGGGATCACGATCAACTGCCTGGCGCCCGGGCGGATCCACAGCGAGCAGATCGATATGCGTCTGCACCCGACGCCGGAGAGTCAGGCCGAGTTCGCGCGGAACATCCCGCTCGGCTATTTCGGTGATCCGTGCGACGTGGCGTTCTTTGCGGCGTTCCTGTGCTCGCCCAAAGCGCGCTACATCACGGGTGAACGCATCCACGTCGACGGCGGCCTGCACCGGTCCGTCTGAACGCGCATGACCCACGTGACCCGTGAGCTCTTTGGCTTTCTCGGCGAGCTGCGGCGACACAACGACCGCGAGTGGTTCAACGCGAACAAGGACCGCTACCTGGCCGAGGTGCGCGACCCACTCCTCGCCTTCATCGGAGCGATCGCGCCGCAGCTCACCCGAATCAGTCCGCACATCGTCGCCGACGCGCGGTCCTCGGGAGGCTCGCTGCTGAGAATCTATCGGGACACGCGGTTCAGTCGTGACAAGACGCCCTACAAGACCAACGCAGGACTGTCCTTCGGCCTCGACGCCCCGAGAGACTTTGACGCGCCTGGCTACTATCTCCACCTGGCGCCCGGTGAGGTCTTCATGGGCGCGGGTATCTGGCGCCCGAGCGCCGATGCCCTGCGCGCCATCCGCGAGGCGATCGTCAAGGACCCACGCGGATGGAAACGAGCGAAGCGCTCGGGCCTCTCGCATGGCGAAGCGACGCTGAAGCGGCCGCCGCGGGGCTTCGATCCCGACCACCCGCTCATCGACGATCTCAAGCGGCTGAGCTTCACGGCCGGCGTGCTATTCAGCGAGCGGCAGGCCTGCGCACCGCAGTTTCCCGCCCGTTTCGTCGCGGCCTGCCGCGCCCAGGCGCCGCTCATGAGATTTCTGGCGCGGGCGATGGGCCTCTCCTTCTGATGCGGTCACGCTGATCCGCTCTCGCTCTTACGAGCCGTCCGGCGTAGCATGGGGGCGCCGTGAGCCCTGGGGAATTCGCCACGACCGGGATCGCCCACTCGCTCCTGACGCGGGAGGAGCTCCTTCGCCGAGCCGGTGACTTGGTGCCGGTATTCAAGGAGCGCGCGGCCCGTACCGAGGAGCTTCGGCAGATTCCCCCGGAAAGCGTCCAGGATCTGCTGACCTCCGGGCTCATACGAATCGGGAATCCTCGTCGATACGGCGGCCACGACGTCGAGGTGGACACGGCGTTCGACGTGGGATTCGAGCTGGGCCGCGGCTGCGGGTCGACCGGCTGGTGCTACTCACTGTGGACGGCGCACAACTGGTGGCTCGGCCACTTCCCCGAGCAGGCTCAGGAAGAGTTCTTCGCGACGGGCCCGGATACGCTCTTCTCGAGCGGCTTGAACCCCGCGGGTGGGAAGGTCGAGCCCGCGAGCGGCGGGTTCCGGGTATCCGGTCGCTGGGGCTTCTCCAGCGGCTGCGACGCGGCCACCTGGGTCATGGTGGCGGTCCCAGGCCCTCGTTCCAACGGACTGAGCTGGCTCCTGCTCCCGCGTTCGGACTGCCAGATACTCGACACGTGGTTCGCGTCGGGGATGCGGGGGACAGGGAGCAAGGACGTCGTGATCAAGGATGCCTTCGTTCCGGCCCACCGAGCCGTGGATCCCGATCGGTGCGGCGCCGATGACATGACCGGGTGGAAGTTCCACGGACGCCTCAGCTATCGAGCCCCTCTCAGGTGTCTGGCCGGGTGGGATCTGGCGGCTCCGCTCGTCGGCGTCGCCCAGGGCGCCATCGACGAGTTCACGTCGCGTTTGCAGCGCACGTCGGGCCCGGGCCGGACGGCGGACTCGGTCGCGCTCCAGCTCCGACTGGCCGAGGCCGCGGCCGAAGTGGACGCAGCGCGTTCTCTACACCGGCAGGACATCCAGGAGATCCTCGACCGAGCGGCGCGGGGCGAGCCGTTCACGGAGCTGGATCGGCTCCGCTACCGTCGAGACAAAGCCTTCGTCGCGCGGCTCTGCGTCCGTGCCGTCGACCGGCTGTTCGAAGGGAGCGGGGCCCGCGCCGTGCTGGACACAGAACCGATCCAGCGCTGCCATCGCGACGTGCACGGCGCCTCGCACCACGCAGCCCTCAGCTGGGACCTCGTCGCCGAACAATTCGGCCGCCACGCCTTGGGACTCTCGCCGAGTCCCTAGCACGATGACCCTCTCGCCGAACGAATCGCAAGCGAGTCGAGAGGTAGGCGGAGGACCACCTCCCGCGCATAACCAGGCGAGTCGAGACGCGGTCGGAGATGCACGCCACGCGGATACGCAGGGGCGTCGAGACGCGGGCAGAAATGCACGCCCCGCGTGTACGCAGGGGAGTCGAGAGGGGGGCGGAGCCCCCCTCTCCCAAAAGGAGACCCGATGAAAGTGGTCGATGCGATCGCCGAGATCATGAAGCGCGAGGGAGTGGAATTCCTCAGCACGTATCCGACGACGCCCCTGATCGACGCGGTGGCGGCGACCGGGATCCGGCCGGTGCTCTGCCGCCAGGAGCGCGTCGGCGTGGGCATCGCCGACGGCTTCAGCCGGACCACGAACGGCCGGCGCCTCGGCGTGTTCGCCATGCAGTACGGTCCGGGCGCCGAGAATGCCTTTGCCGGAGTCGCCACGGCGTATTCCGATTCGGTGCCGATCCTGGTGCTGCCTCTGGGGCACCAGCGTGATCGAGCGCAGGTATTTCCGCTGTTCAGCTCGGCGCGCACGTACGCCTCGGTCACCAAGTGGGTCGAGACGCTGAACCAGCCCGAACAGGTGTCGGAGGTCATGCGGCGGGCTTTTAATCTATTGAAGATGGGGCGCCCCGGACCGGTCATGGTCGAGATCCCCGCGGACGTGGCCGTGGCGGACGTGGGTGACCAGGTCGCGCTCCAGTACAAGGTCGTGAAGGCCACCAGGCCGTCGGGCAACCCGCGTGACATCGCCGCCGCGGCCCGCGTGCTCGTCGACGCCCACAAGCCCGTGATCCATGCCGGCCAGGGCGTGATGTACGCCGAGGCCTCCCCGGAGTTGCTCGAGCTCGCCGAGCTCCTGCAGATTCCGGTCATGACCACGCTCGAGGGGAAGAGCGCCTTCCCGGAAGATCATCCGCTGGCGCTGGGCACCGGGGGTGGTGGTGTGATGTCCGGCCCGTCTCACCATTTCCTGTCCCAGGCGGACGTGGTGTTCGGGATCGGCTGCAGCTTCACACGCCACGGCATGGCCACCAACATCCCGGCGGGAAAGACCATCATTCACGCGACCAACGACGAGCGCGATCTCAACAAGAACTATGCCGCGGACTATCCGATCCTCGGCGACGCCAAGCTGGTCCTGCGCCAGTTCGTCGATGCGGCTACGGACCTCCTGGGCGCTCGCCCCCGGCGCGACGGCGGCGCCGCGGGCGAGGTGCGGCAGGCGAGGGAGACGTGGCTCAAGGAATGGATGCCCAAGCTCACCTCGAACGAGGTGCCCATCACGC
Organism: Candidatus Rokuibacteriota bacterium; assembly: GCA_003221655.1. Taxonomy (GTDB): domain Bacteria; phylum Methylomirabilota; class Methylomirabilia; order Rokubacteriales; family CSP1-6; genus AR31. The sequence continues at coordinate 5,549 of QHSV01000320.1, read as the reverse complement.
CCTACCGCGTCATCTGGGACTTCATGCAGACGATCAATCCTCGGGACGCGATCGTGACGCACGATTCCGGTAGCCCGCGCAATCAGCTCGTGCCGTTCTACGCCGCGACCGCCCCTCGGGGCTACATGGGTTGGGGCAAATCCCACGCGCTCGGCACCGGCCTGGGCCTGATCATGGGCGCCAAGCTCGCCGCCCCGGACAAGTTCTGCGTGAACTTCATGGGGGATGCCGCGTTCGGGATGACGGGGCTCGACTTCGAAACCGCCGTACGCTGCGGCATTCCCATCACGACGATCGTGTTGAACAATTCCGCCATGGCGATCGAACGGCACGCGCTCGTCGTCTCACACGACCGCTACCGGACCCGGGATATCGGCGGGAACTACGCCGACATGGGGCGCGCGATGGGCGGCCAGGCAGAGCGAGTCGAGAAGCCCGCGGACATCGTCCCGGCGCTGGAGCGCGCCCGGAAGGCGAACGAGGGCGGGCAGGCCGTGCTGCTCGAGTTCGTCACGAGCGAAGAGATCGCCTTCTCCCACCGGCGCGCCCTGTAAGGGCGCGCCGGCACGGAGCACGGGTGCAGTTCGGCTGGTTGACGCTCGCCCACTCCGGGTCCCCCGAGGGGGACTACGGGGCGATCCACGAGCTGGTCGCCCAGGCGTGCTTCGCGGAGACCATGGGCTTCGACGGGCTCTGGCTCACCGAGCACAACTTCACGGGCGAAAGCGTGTACTGCGATCCGATTCCGTTCGCCAGCGTCGTGGCCGCGCGCACGTCGCGGATCCGGATCGGCTTCGCAGTGCTCCAGCTCGCCCTGCGCCATCCGATCCGCCTGGCGACCGAGCTGGCGCTCCTGGACAACCTGTCGGGCGGCCGACTCGACGTCGGCGTCGGCCACGGGACCAACTTCAACGAGTACGAGTTCGTCGGCTACGGATTGCGGAGCGACGACAGCCGGGAGCGGATGGAGGAGACCCTCGAGGTGATGATCCGGGCATGGACCGAGTCGCCGCTCGTTCACGACGGCAAGTTTTATCGCCTCCGCCTGCCCGAGCTTCGGCCCCGAACGCGACAGCGACCGCATCCGCCCGTCTGGCGCAGCGTCTCGTCAGCGGGCTCTGTCCGGGAGTGCGGCAGAGCAGGTGCGCCGATCATGATGGCGCGTATACCGGCGGCGCGCGTCCCGGAGCGGCTCGCGCTCTACGAGGCCGGGCTCGCCGACAGCGGCCTCGACGGTGAGCGGCAGCGACGGCTCCGCGAACAGGCGGCCCTCTGGCGCTTCGTCCACGTCGCCGAGAGCCAGGCCCAGGCCGAGGACGAGCTGACCCGGGCGCTTCTCTTGACGCGACGCCATATGGTCCATGCCCGCGAAGCCCACAACCCCGCCGACTTCCACGTCGAGGCGACGCGGGTCAACCCGTGGAACGATCCGCGTGTGTCGGACGAGGAGGGTGTGCGCTACTCGCTCGAGACCGCCACGCTCTGCGGCACCCCCGAGCACGTCGCAGACCGTCTCGGCGAGCTCCGCGATGTGGGCGTTCATCACGTGCTGTGTCAAATGAGCTACGGTTACCTGCCGCACGCGACCATCGTCGACTCGATGCGCCGATTCGGCGAGGACGTGATACCACGGTTTCGCTGAAGAAATGGAGATAGACGATGAGCACCAACCTTGCTGTTGTCGTCGATCCGGAGGCGCCGGGTCATCTCGTGATCCGTCCGGTGGCGGAGCCCACTCCTGACAGGGCCGAGGCGATCGTGCGCGTGCAGGCCATCTCGCTCAACCGGGGCGAGGTCCGTCGCTCGGGCACGGCCGCAGCGGGATGGCGCCCTGGCTGGGATCTGGCCGGGGTTGTTGAGCGCGCCGCCGCGGATGGCTCGGGCCCGAACGTCGGCGCGCGGGTCGTCGGCTTCCTCCCCGAGGGCGCCTGGGCGCAGCGGGTCGCCGTGCCGAAGGGCGCCCTCGCCGAGCTTCCCGACAAAGTGACGCTCTCGCAGGCCGCCACCTTCCCGGTGGCGGGGCTCACGGCGCTGCATGCGCTCGGCAAGGGGGGGCCGCTCCTCGGGCGCCGGGTTCTCATCACGGGCGCGACCGGCGGCGTGGGGGACTTCGCCGTGCAGCTCGCGCGCCTGGCCGGGGCCCACGTGACGGCGAATGTGCGCCGGGCCGACCAGGTCGCGGCGGCCAGGCAGCTCGGCGCTCACGAGGTGGTCGTGGGCGAGGAGATCCCGCGCTCGCCAAAATACGATCTGATCATCGAGTCCGTGGGGGGGCGGACCCTCGGCACCGCCCTGGCGGCCCTCGAGCGCGCCGGCGTGTGCGTCACGCTCGGCGTCTCCGCCTCCGCCGAGGTCACCTTCGACGCCCGAGAGTTCTTCGTCACCGGGCGTACCAGGCTCTACGGCTTCTACCTCTTCACGGAATTCGGGAGCGAGCCGGCGTCGGTCGGCCTGCGGCGGCTCGCCGATCTCGTGGCCGCAGGGCAGCTCGCGCCGCACATCAGCCTGGAGCGACCGTGGAAGGAGATCGGCCAGGTGGCGCAAGACCTGATGGCCCGGCGGTTTCCGGGCAAGGCCGTGCTCACGCTGGACTGAGGGCCGGGGAGGACGAGGCCAGAGATCAGATGGACGAACCCGTCATCCGCGAGTGGCTTCAACGTGGCCGGGGCGGCTCGCTCAGCCGCCGCGAGCTCGTCGGCACGCTGGTCGGGCTCGGGCTGACGCCACCGCTGATCGCGGAGCTGCTGCAATCGCACGACGTCGCGCACGCCCAGCCCAGGCGGACGCCGTTCATCCCGTCCCGCCGCGGCGGAGGCGGCGAGCTGAAGATGTTGTGGTGGCAGGCACCCACGATCTTGAACCCGCACCTGGCGATCGGCGTGAAGGACGGCGACGGCTCGCGAATCTTCTATGAGCCGCTGGTGTCCTTCGACCCCGACGGCAGCCACGTTCCGGTCCTGGCTGCTGAAGTTCCGACCGTGCCGAACGGCGGGATCGCCCGCGACGGGCTGTCGGTCACCGTGAAGCTGAAGCACGGCGTCCAGTGGCACGACGGCAAGCCCTTCACGGCGGACGACGTGGTCTTTACCTGGGAGTACGCCGCCGACCCGGCGACGCTGGCGGTGTCGGCAGGAGCCTACCGGGACATCGCGCGCGTCGACAAGCTCGACCAGCACACCGTCAAGATCGTCTACAAGACCCCGACCCCGTTCTGGGCCAATGCATTCCGGGGCATCATCCCCAGACACATCTTCGAGGCCTTTAAGGGGGCAAAGTCGCGGGAGGCCCCGGCCAATCTCAAACCGCTCGGGACCGGCCCCTACCGCTTCGTGGATTTCAAGCCCGGCGACCTCGTCCGCGCGGAGATCTTCCCCGCCTACCACGAGTCGAACTGGCCGTTCTTCGACCGGCTGGAGATGAAGGGCGGGGGCGACGCCGTGTCGGCCGCGCGCGCGGTGATCCAGACCGGCGAGTACGACTTCGCCTGGAACATGCAGGTCGAGGACGACCTGCTCCGACGCATGGAGCAGGGGGGCAAGGGTCGCGTCGACATCGCCTGGGGTGGCGCTGTCGAGCACATTCTCTGCAACTTCTCGGATCCAGGCCGGGAAGTGGACGGCGAGCGGTCGAGCCTCAAGGCGCCGCATCCTTTTCTGACCGACAACAGCGTGCGTGTGGCCTTGAGCCTCCTGATCGACCGTGCCTCCATCCAGGAGCAGATCTACGGCCGCCTCGGGCAGACCACGGCGAACTACCTGAATGCGCCGGCGCCGTTCCGGTCCAAAAACACCCGCTGGGAGTTCAACGTCGAGAAGGCCTCCAGGGTCCTGGAGGACGCCGGGTGGAGGCGAGGGCCCGATGGCATCCGGACCAAGGACGGCAAGCGCCTGCGGATGCTGTTCCAGACCGCGATCAATGCGCCGCGCCAGAAGACCCAGGCCATCATCAAGCAGGCGGCGTCCAAGGTCGGGATCGACATCGAGCTGAAGTCGATCGTGCCCGCCGTGTACTTCTCCACCGACCCCGCCAATCTGGACACGTCGTCCCACTTCTCCGCCGACTTGCAGATGTACAGCTTCAACAGCGGCTCACCGGATCCCCAGCGGTTCATGGATCCCTTCGTGTCCTGGGAGATCGCCCAGAAGGAGAACAAGTGGGCCGGTCGCAACTCGACGCGCTGGCGGAACGAGGAGTACGACCGGTTGTTCCGGGCCGCCGAGACCGAGATGGATGCGGTCAAGCGCGCGGCCCACTTCATCCGAATGAACGATCTCCTGACCCAGAACGTCGTGGTCGTGCCCTTCCTCTGGCGCGGCAACGCGTCGGCCGTCTCGAACCGGCTCCGCGGCACCGAGATCAGCGGCTGGGACTCGAATCTCTGGAACATCGCCCACTGGTACAAGGAGACCTAGCCCCAATGTATGATCGCCGTACCCGCCTTTAGGAGGCACACCACGATGAAGCTCAGCACCGACCGCATTCTGACCACGCACACCGGAAGCCTGCCGCGAGCCCAGGACCTGACGGCGACACTCGAGGCGCTGGACGCGGGAACCCCGCCCGACCCCGCTGCCTTCGAGGCGCGCGTACGCCGTGCCGTCGCCGATATCGTCCGGCAGCAGATGGAAGCGGGCGTGGACATCGTCAACGACGGCGAGCAGGGGAAGGTCGGCTACTCGACCTACGTGCGGCATCGACTCACCGGGTTCGGCGGACAAGCGGCGGTCCCGGTTCGGGCGGACTGGGCCGACTTTCCCGAGGCGGCCGCGCGGAGCGAGCGGCGCTCGACGATATCGCGTCCGTCGTGCGATGGCCCGATCGACTGGAAGGACAGGGCAGCGGTGCAAAAGGACGTCGCCAACCTGAGCGCAGCCCTGGCCGGGTCCAAGCCGACCGAGGCATTCATGACGGCAGCCTCGCCCGGGGTCATCGCGCACTTCCTGAAGAACGAGCACTACCCGACTCGCGAAGCGTATCTGGCACGCCTGGTCGACGTCATGAAGGAGGAGTACGACGCGATCCATCGGGCCGGGTTCGTGCTGCAGGTGGACTGCCCCGACCTCGCCATGGGGCGCCATCTCGCGTTCCCCGATCTGAGCAACGCCCAGTTCCTGAAGATCGCGGAGGCCAATGTCGAGGCGCTCAACCATGCGCTGCGCGATATTCCGGCTGACCGTGTCCGACTCCACCTCTGCTGGGGAAATTATGAAGGGCCGCATCACCGCGATATCCCGCTGAGACAGCTTCTGCCGGTCGCCCTGAAGGCGCGGCCCCAGGCGTTGTCCTTCGAAGGGGCGAACCCCCGCCACGAGCACGAATGGGCCGTGTTCCGCGAGATCCGTTTGCCGGACGACCGGGTGATCATTCCGGGCGTGCTGGACTCGACGACCAACTTCATCGAGCATCCGGAGCTGGTCGCGCAGCGCCTCGTCCGGTACGCGGAGATCGTCGGCCGGGAGCGCGTGATTGCGGGAACCGATTGTGGCTTCGCGACCTTCGCGCGCTCCGTCAACCAGGTGGAGCCCGAAATCACCTGGGCAAAGTTCAAG
>QHSV01000338.1 GCA_003221655.1 Candidatus Rokuibacteriota bacterium | reverse complement strand
GTTGCTGATCGTGGTCACGACGAAGGTCGTGCCGGCCGTCAGCGCGCTGTCCTCGGCGGTCGGCAGTCTGCTGAACGCTCTCCCTCACGTGCGCGGGATTCGCGAGACGCTCGCCAGCATCGAGCGCGAGGCGAGCCACGCGCGCCGGCCGACCGGGGGCGGCCGGGCCGTCGGCGAGTGGCAGCGGGTGGGCTTCGAGGGAGTGGGTTATCGCTATCCCGATTCCACCGAGTGGGCGCTGCGCGACGTCACGCTGGAGCTCGGGCGAGCCGGCGCCTACGGCATCGTGGGGCGCTCGGCGGCGGGCAAGAGCACGCTCGTGGACATCCTGGTCGGGCTGCTCGACCCCACCGAGGGCCGCGTGCGCGTGGACGCGACGCCCATATCGGCCCTCGACGTGCGCGACTGGCAGCGGCGGATCGGCTACGTGCCGCAGGCGCCGTTCATCGCCGACGATTCGCTCCGCGCGAACGTGGCCTTCGGCGTGCCGCGCGCCCTCGTGGACGAGGGGCGGGTCATCGAGTGCCTGCGCCTGGCGAACCTGGCCGATCTGCCCGACGAGCTCGAGCGTGGTCTCGACACGCGCATGGGCGAGCGCGGTTCCCGGCTCTCAGGCGGGCAGCGGCAGCGGGTCGCGATCGCGCGCGCGCTGTTCAACCGGCCGGAGATCTTGGTCCTCGACGAGGCGACCAGTGCGCTAGACACGCTCAGCGAGGGTGAGATCCTCGCGGCGCTGAAGAACCTGCGCGGGCAGATCATGATCGTCACCATCGCCCACCGGCTCTCGACCGTCGCCATCTCCGACGAGATTTTCGTGCTGGAGCAGGGACGCCTGGTCGGCGTCGGCAGTTACGCGGAGCTCAAGGGCAATCACGAGTTGTTCCGCCGCATGACGGAGGCGAGCGCATGATCCGGCCGGTGACCCCCAGCTTCGATGTCGGTTCCTGCCGGGTGGGCGCAGGCCACCCCTGCCTGATCGTCGCCGAGGTGGCGCAGGCGCACGACGGAAGCCTCGGCTTCGCGCACGCGTTCGTCGACGCGATCGCGAACGCCGGGGCGAGCGCGGTCAAGTTCCAGACGCACATCGCGGCGGCGGAGAGCACTCCCGCCGAGCCGTGGCGCGTCCGGTTCAGTCAACAAGACTCGACGCGCTACGACTACTGGCGACGGATGGAGTTCTCCGAGGAGCAGTGGCGCGGTCTCAAGCGGCACGCCGAGGACCGCGGCCTCGTGTTCTTGAGCTCGCCGTTCTCGGGCGAGGCGGTCGATGTGCTGGAGCGGATCGGCATGGTCGCGTGGAAGGTCGCGTCGGGCGAGGTCTCGAACACGCCGCTCCTCGAGCGATTGCTCGCCACTGGACGCCCGCTCCTGCTCTCGAGCGGGATGAGCCCGCTGGTGGAGCTCGACGCGACCGTCGCCCGCGCGCAGGCCGCGGCGGTGGCGATCGCGGTGCTCCAATGTACGACGGCGTACCCGTGTCCGCCCGAGCGCGTCGGCGTGAATCTACTGCCGGTCCTGCGTGAGCGGTACCACTGCCCGATCGGGCTGTCCGATCACTCCGGGACCATCTTCGCCGGGCTCGCCGCCGCCACGCTCGGCTGTGACGTGCTGGAGGTGCACGTCACCCTGAGCCGCGAGATGTTCGGCCCCGACGTGCCGGCGTCCGTCACCACCGCCGAGCTGCGGCAACTGGTCGAGGGGGTGCGCTTCGTCGAGCGCATGCGCGCGAGCCCGGTGGACAAGGACGCGGCCGCGGAGGACGTGGCGGCGATGCGAAAGCTCTTCACCAAGAGCGTCGTGGCGCGGACGGACTTGCCCGCGGGCACCGTGCTCCGCATGGAGCACCTGTCGTTCAAGAAGCCGGGCACGGGCATTCCGGCCGAGCGCGTCGAACGCGTGCTCGGGCGCCCGCTCCGGCGCGACGTCACGCGAAACCACCTGCTCACCTGGGAGGACCTGGATGGCGGGGCGTAGGGCCAGACGCAAGATCTGCGTCGTCGTGAACAGCCGCGCGAACTACGGCCGAATCAAGTCGGTCCTGAAGGCCGTCCAGGCCCATCCCGACCTCGAGCTCCAGCTGATCGTCGGCGCCTCCGCCCTGCTCTACCGGTTCGGCAACGTCCAGCAGATCATCGAGGCCGACGGCTTTGCCCCCAATGCGACCGTCTACACGATCGTGGAGGGTGAGACACCTACGACGATGGCGAAGTCGACAGGTCTGGCTATCATCGAGCTGGCGACGCTGTTCGAGAATCTCAGACCCGACGTCGTCCTCACCGTCGCCGACCGCTTCGAGACGATCGCGACCGCGATCGCCGCCAGCTACATGAACATCGCGGTGGCCCACACGCAGGGCGGAGAAGTCACCGGCTCCATCGATGAGAGCGTCCGGCACGCGGTCACGAAGCTCTCGCACCTCCACTTCCCGGCTACGGCGCGAGCGGCCGAGAACCTGATTCGCATGGGCGAGAACCCGGCGACGGTCCATTGCCTGGGTTGTCCGTCGATCGACGTGATCGCGCACCTCGACCTCGCGCTGCCGCCGGACATCTTCACGCGCTACCTCGGTGTCGGCGCCGCGATCGACGCAACCCAGTCGTACCTCGTGGTGCTGCAACACCCGGTGACCACGGAGTACGGGCGCGGCCTCGATCAGATCAACGAGACGTTGAAGGCGGTGACGGCGCTCGACATGCAGACGGTGTGGCTCTGGCCAAACGTGGACGCGGGATCGGACGACGTCTCGAAGGGCCTGCGGATGTGGCGCGAGCGCTACAACCCGAAGAAGCTCCACTACTACCGGAACTTCTCGGTCGAGGACTGGGCGCGGCTCATTCACAACGCCGCGTGCGTGATCGGCAACTCGAGCTCGGCGCTCCGGGAAGGCGCATTTCTCGGCGTCCCGGCGGTGAATGTCGGCACGCGCCAGCAGGGGCGGGAGCACGGGGGGAACGTCGTCCACGTCGGCCACGACGCGAGGGAGATCGAAGCCGCGGCGCGGCGGCAGATCGAGCACGGACACTACGAGCGCTCGGCGTTGTTCGGCGACGGCTTCGCGGGCAAGCGGATCGCCGACGTCCTCGCGTCCGCCGAGATCCGAATCCAGAAGCGTCTGGCCTATGCCTAGCGAAACGGCACTCGCGCTGGTGCCGGCCCGGATGGGCAGCAAGGGCGTACCGGGCAAGAACCTGCGCCGGATAGGCGGAGTGAGCCTCACGACGCTGGCCGTCCGCTGCGCGTGGGCCGCCGGGCTCTTCGAGCGAGTGGTGGTCTCGACGGACGGCGGAGAGATCGCGGTCGAGGGCAGATCGGCGGGCGCCGACACCATCGTGCGGCCGGCCGAGCTGGCGTCCGACGAGGCCGACGTGGCGGACGTGATCACGCACGCCCTCGACGTCCTCGCCGGGGAGCACGGCTTCGCGCCGGCAGTCGTCGCGCTGCTGGAGCCGAGCTCGCCCCTGCGCACACCCGACATGGTCAGGGCGGCCGTGGCGGCGCTCGACGCCGCCGACGCGGTCTTCACGGTATCCGAGGCGCCGCGTCGCTTCCACTGGCTCAAGCAGTTTCACGTCGACGAGGACGGCTATGCGCATCGAGTCCTTCGCGACGTCCCCATGCCCGTTCGGCGACAGGAGCTCGGTCCGAGCTTCGTGCAGAACGGCGCCGTCTATGTCTTCCGGACCTCCATGTTTCGCGTGCATCACTCGGTGTTCGGCCCCAAGCCGCGCGCACTGGTGGTGACGACGCCCCTGGTGAACATCGACACACTTGAGGATCTCGCCGAGGCCGAGCGGCTGCTGAGGGACCGTGGACACGACGGGTCCTGAGCCCGGGGCGTCGCCCGCGGCCGATGTGGCCGGCACGTTCGCGAAGTATCGCGAGCGGCGCGCGTATCACTGGCGAGAAGCGTCGCTTCATCCGCTCGACGGCTGGCCGTACACGCGCACCCGCATGGCGTGGGTGGTCCGTCAGTGCGCGACGAGCCAAACCATTCTGGAAATCGGCTGCGGTGACGGGGCGCTCCTCGCCCGCCTGGCGCAGGCCGGCTCGGCCGTGGCCGGCGTCGACTTGGACGCAACGGCCGTCGAGCTGGCGATGCGGATGTTCGCGCACCGGGGCTTGCGGGGTGAGTTCTTCACCGATCTCCGCGCCGTCGAGCACCGGCGCTTCGATGCCGTCGTGCTGGCCGAGGTCATCGAGCACCTCGATGACGCCGAGGCGATGCTCGTGAGGGTCGTCGACCTGCTCTCGGTCCAGGGGCGCCTGGTGCTGACGACTCCGATCCGGCTGCTCGAGCGCCCGCTGGACGTCCATCATCGGCACGAGTTCTGGCCCGAGGAGCTGCGGGCGCTGGTGAGCCGCTATTTCGAGAGCGTCGAGATCGTCCGAATGCATCCGGCATGGCTCATCGACCTCATGTGCTTCGGCGCCGGACGGATCCGTCCCGTTGCCGTCCTCGCCAACCTGGTCCGGCTGTGTACAGGCATCGAGCTCCTGGATCGGCTCGGCAGCCCGCTGTCCGTCTTCTGGACTCAGGGGCTCGTCGCCACGAAAACCCGGCGCGAGCGGCACGCGTGATGGGTCCGATGGTCCGAGTGCTCGGCTCGGATGGCACGGTCGGAGCGTCGACGGCCGACGTGGTCTGGGTCTACCGGCGCCGCCGACGGCAGTGGCTCGAGGAGTGGCAGCGGGGCGAGGGCTCGAGCGAGTTCTTCTACGGACTCCTGTCCCTGCGCGACCGCTACCGAGTCGGCTTCGTCGAGGACGAGGGGCGTGCACCCTTGGCGCGCCCGTGGTATCCGTTCGAGCGGCTGATCGCGCGCCGCCTCGGCATGGGCTTCGCGCTCGACCTCGCGCTCCGGAATCTGGCGGGCCTCAACCGCGCCCGGATCGTCATTTCGACTGTCGACGCCTGCGGGCTGCCGCTGGCATTTCTCAAGGCCGCGGGGTTCCTGAAGACGCCGCTCATCTACATCAGTCAGGGGCTGAGCGATCGCGTCGCGACGTACGGGGCCGATCGATGGCTGCCACGCCGCTACCGTCGACTCCTTCTCGGCGTGGAGGAGCTGGTGACGCTCAGCACCGGCGCCCAGGCGTCCCTCGCCGGCTGGCTCGGTGTCCCACCCGGGCGGGTGCGCGTCCTGCCGTTCGGCGCGGACTGCGACTTCTGGAGGAACACCGCGTCGCCCGACCGGCCCGCCGGGCCGATCGTGAGCGTCGGCTCGGACACCGGACGTGACTACGGGACGCTCCTCGCGGCCGTCGACGACCTGCCGCTCCACATCGTCACCACGCTGCCCCTGGCCGTCGACGGGCGCGCGAACGTCACGACCACCACGACCCACACGACGATCGAGCTTCGCGACATCTACTCGGGCTCTCGGTTCCTGGTGGTCCCGCTCCACGACAGGAGCCAGCCGTCCGGTCAGAGCACGGCCCTC
>QHSV01000337.1 GCA_003221655.1 Candidatus Rokuibacteriota bacterium | reverse complement strand
CGCCTCCACCGAGACGCGGAGGCTGGCGACCGCCTGCTCCTGGCCGACGTACTCATCGAACGTCCGGGGACGAAGCTGGCGCTCGAATTGCGCCTCTTCGGGCGCCGGGACGCGGCTCAAGATCTTGCTCTCGTCGGCCGCGGCCGCGCTCACTTCTTCTCTCCACGGTAGATCTCGTCGAACAGCTCCTCCGGCGACATCGTGGACGGCCGGCGGCGGAGTGCGTCGGTGATCAGCTGCGACGCCTCGGATGGTCGGTGGCCGAGTTGCTTGACCATGATCTCCCACACCAGCTCGCGCAGGCCGTCGGCGTCGACGGCGGCCGGGGCGACGTCGATCGGCTCGGCGGTGGCGCCGGCGCGGACCAGGGCGAACTTGGCGACCTTGCTCTGGAGCTGCGCGACGATGTTCTTGGCCTTCTGCGGGCCGATGCCGGGCAGCCCGCGCAGGAACTTCTCGTCCTGCCGGGCAATCGCTTCCGCCAGCTCGGCGACGGGCAAGGCGAGCGCGCGCGCCGCAACCATCGGCCCGATGTCCTTCACGGTGATGAGCTTCTCGAAGAATTCCTTGTCGAGGTCCGACGTGAAGCCGATCAGCACGGGGCGCGGCTGATCGCGGGTCGCGTGATAGTAGACAACCAGTTCGAGCTCGCTCCCCTTCTCACCAGGTCCGGCGGTGACGTGCTCGATCTGGCGGAAGGCAATCGGCGGCAGGAACACCTCATAGCCGAGGCCGCCACACTCGAGAATCACGCGGTCCTCGAGCTTGCGCCGCAGCCGTCCGGCGAGCGTCGCGATCACGTCAACCGTCCACCCAGACGCGAGAACCCGGTGATCGCCAGCGCGAGCGCGTCGGCGACGTGGGACGGCGTCGGGAGGGCGTCGAGCTTCAGGAGTCGCCGGACGGAGTGCTGCACCTGATGCTTCGAGGCGGCGCCGGTGGCCGCGATCGCGCGCTTGACCTCCGCCGGGGCCAGCGCGAGCACGGTGACGTCGCACTGGCGAGCGGCGAGACAGATCACGCCGCGGGCGTGGGCCATGAGCAGCGCGGTCCGTGGGAACCGGTACTCGGCGTAGAGATCCTCGAGGACGAGCATTATCGGCGAGTGCGCCTCCAGGAGGCGTCGCACCTCGTCGTAGATCCAGTGGATCCGCGTCTCGAGCGGCAGGTCGCCGCTGGTCGAGATGACGCCGCTGTCGAGCACAACGACGCCGCCGGGCATCGGCTCGATCAGACCGTAGCCGGTTCCGACCAGGCCGGGATCGACGCCGAGGACCCGGAGGCTAGGCGGCCGAGATGGCCTCGAGAACCTCGTCGGGAATGTCGTAGTTAGCGTAGATGGACTGGACGTCGTCCAACTCCTCCAGCGCCTCGATCAGGCGCACCACGGCGGTGGCGTCCTTGCCCTCGACCCGCACCGTCGACTGCGGCACGAAGTTGACCTGGCCCTCGAGCACGGGCACGCCCACCCGGCGCAGTGCCTCGCGGACCGAGTCCATTTCAGCAGGCGCCGTGATGATCTCGAAAGCTTTTTCGGACCGTCGCATGTCGGTGGCACCGGCGTCGAGCGCCTTTCCGAGCAGATCGTCCTCGCCGATCTTGCCGGCGTCGACCTGGATGATCCCCTGGCGCTCGAACATCCACGCGACGGCGCCCGAGGATCCCATGTTGCCCCCATACTTCTCGAACACGTGTCGGATCTCGGGGCCGGTCCGATGGCGGTTGTCGGTGAGCACCTGGATAAGGACGGCGACGCCACCGGGCGCGTATCCCTCGTAGCTGATCTCCTCGTACGATTCCCCGGGCAGCTCGCCGGTACCCTTCTGGATTGCCCGCTTGATGTTGTCCTGCGGCATGTTCGCTTCCTTGGCGGACTCGATCGCGGCCTTCAGGCGCATGTTGGCCTTGGTGTCGCCGCCGCCGTTCTTCGCCGCCACCGTGATCTCGCGGAGGATCTTGGAGAAGAGCTTGCCGCGCTGGACGTCCGTCTTGCCCTTCTTGCGCTTGATCTGTGCCCATCGGGAATGCCCTGACATCGTCCTACCCTCTTTCGTTGAGCAGCATCGCCTTGAGTTCCTTCACGCGCTCGAGTCGCTCAGCCCGCCGGCCGAGCGCGGCCTCCCACCGGCGCCGAGCGCCCGCGGTCGTGGGCGTGTACGGCGGGCAGGGTCGCGGACGCAGGTCGGGCCCGAGATGCACGAAGCTCAGGAACGCGGTGCAGGCGTGGCGGACCTCGCCCGACCACGGGACTTCGGCGAGGACCTTCACGCCGACCTCGAGCGATGAGGTGCCGACGTGATTGAGCCCCGCCTTGAACGTGACGACCTCGTGCGTGAAGATCGGCGAGTAGAAGTCCATCGCGTCCACACACGCGGTCATCACGAGCCCTTTGCAGTATCGCATCGAGAGGATCCCCCCCGCCTCGTCGAGCGCCATCAACATCTTGCCCACGAACATGGTGTTGCCGAAGAGTGCATCCTCGGGCAGCACGCTCCGCGTGGATTCGAACCGCAAGCCCATGTCGACGTCACCGGCATCCAGGTCGGCTTCGACGCTCTCGGACAGGCGCGCCGCCCTCTGGGCGAAGCGGACCAGCCGCTGTGCGCGCCGCGCACGCGCGGCCTCGACGAGCGCTGACTCCGCGGCGTCCCGGGGTTGGATCTTTGCGTCGACGGGCCGCGGGCGGACGTCCTCGCCGACCTTGACGAACACCAGGTGCGAGTTCAGGGTTACCCGGCGCCCCCCGGTCAGGACATCCTCGGCAAAGACGCGCACCCCCACTTCCAGGGAACTCGTGCCCACCTCTTCGACTCGGGCCCGGAGGATCGCGATCTGCCCCACTTTGACCGGGTGGAGGAAGTCGATGTCGTCCATCGCGCCGAGGACCACCGTGCCGCGCGCGACGCGCGACGCGGCCAGGGTGCCGGCCTTCGTAATCCATTCCATCATGCGTCCGCCGTGGATCTGCCCCGGCCCACCTGCGTGCTCCGGGAAGACCCACTCGATCATCTCGACGGTGGTCTCGGCGATGGACGGCATTTGCTGAGACTCTATCATTGTAGCGGGTGCGTTTGAGGCCGGCTCGGACCGCGGGTGGCCTGAAACAGATGCGGCGTGGCTCCGTTCCGGCGGACCGCCCTTGCGGGCCCCGGCGATGCGAGCTGGCTCCGTTCCGGCGACCGCCCTTGCGGGCCCCGGCGGAGGCGGGCTGGCTCCGTTCCGGCGACCGCCCCTGCGGGCCCCGGCGGAGGCGAGCTGGTCCCTCGTTCCACCGATCAGCGCGACGCGGCCGGCGCGGGCGTTCCGGCGGGCGGAAGCTCGAGGCTCACCGTGTCGAGGCGCTGAATGCCGGTGGGATGAAGGCGCAGGCCCCGGACCTCCGGGCGCGCCACGGCCCAGTGCAGGCGCACATATATCGGTAACCACGGCACGTCTTCGGCCAGCATGGCTTGGGCTCGCTGGTAGAGTCTTTGGCGTTCGGCCCGGAACGAGAGCTGGCTCGCCCGGACCAGCACGTCGTCCAGCCGCGGGTTCCGATAGAAGGAGAAGTTCAGCGCGCGCGGTCCCTTCGTCGCCGCTTCGCTCGTCGAGAGCGGGTACAGGAGGAGATGAGGGTCGCCTCCGGCGACAGTCGCCTCCGCAAGCGCGATGTCGTAGGCCCCCGCCTGCAGAAGCGTGCGCACGGTCGGCTCGGGCTCCACCTGGACGTTCAGCGACAGGTCGTCCGCCCCCAGGAGCAGCTGGATCGTCTCGGCCAGCTTGGGCAGGTTGAGCGGCGCCGTCGCCGCGGGCACCAGCAGGGTGGGCTTCGGTTCCTTCGGCCATCGGCGCTCACGGAGCAACGCCCGCACTGTCGCGCGGCCTGCGCCGAGAACCGGAGAGCCCTCGCGTCGCCCCCAGACGCCGGGGGGCAGGAACGACTGAAGCGGGACGGCTGTTCGCTCCAGCACCAAGCCCAGAATGGCGGGATCGACTGCTGCTGCGACGGCTTGGCGAAGCGTTTTCCGTGAGAAAGGCTCCTTCTCGGTCTGGAACGTAAGATATCCGATGCGAAGGCCAGGAGCCGAAAGCGCCCCCTCGCTGCGGCGCGGCGGCCCCGCGGGGAACCAGATGTCGAGTGAGTGCGCGTCGAGCTCGGACTCGGCATGGTCGTCCGCGCTCACGTCGAGGAACACCAGCCGCTCGGACCTCGGCTGCCCCGCCCAGTGGCCGGGCATCGCCTCGAGCGCCAGGCGCCCGCTCGAGGAGTCCACGACGCGGTAGGGCCCCGTACCCACGAAGCGACCACCCCCGTCGGCGGCCGCCGAATACTTCGCAACGCCGAGACCGGGATGCGCGAGCACCGTGAGCAGCGCCGCGTAGGGCTGTACGAGGGCGATCTCAACGGTCCGCGCGTTGGGCGCACGGACCTCCTTCACGACGCCGGGGGCGCCGCGGAGAAGAACCGGCCACGCCCGCCCGGCGATCTGGACGTCGGGGCGGAGCTGGCGGTCGAAGCTGACGGCGACGTCCAGCGCGGTGAGCGGGCTGCCGTCGTGAAATCTGACACCCTCGCGCAGCGTGAATGACCAGACGAGCCCATCCCGCGACGCGTTCCAGCGGGTGGCCAGCGCCGGCTCGATTTCGGTGCTCCCTTCGCGCCAGGCCACCAGCGTGTCGAAGACCTGGCGGGCGATGAGGGGCGTCGTTCCCTCCAGGGCTGCGCCGGGGTCGAGAATGGCAGGCACGCCAGGGGCGCCGATGCGGAGCTCGCGACGGACGCCCGGACTCGACGGCGCGCTTGGGCCCTGCGCCGACGAGATCACTGGCGCCCGTGCAGCCAAGATCGTCGCAAGGATCGTCACCACCAGAGCCAGAACGGCAGCGCCGCAACGGAAGGTCGGAGGGGACATCGAGGCTTTTATACGTGGAACCCTCTATCCATGCCACTCGTTTCGACGGCAGAGCTGCGGTGACGTTCGGGTACAGAACTTGCTCACGATCCCGGGCAGGGAAGCTGGCGAATGACGGAGTGGCAACGAAACCATCGGGTTGGGGAAAAACACCGAAAATTCAACATGTCAACCAGCGGTAGATTACCTGCCAACCTTGACTTTCTTTTTCACAGCCGCCTATACTTCGAGCACACGGCAAATGCTCGTGCCTGAGCGGCGCACAGGGGGTCAAGTGAGAAGGGATGGGCTATGAAGGAGTTCGACAAGAAGAGTAGCCCGAGTCGCGAGGGCTTCTCGAAGTTCCTTCCGGCGTCCATGTCCGATTCGAGCACTCGTCGTCGTCTCACGGAGTACGAGATCCAGGTACAAGACCTCCAGGCATACATCCGGTCGCTCGAGGCGGAGACCGTCCATCTCCGGAAAAAGCTCGAGGACACCCCTAAGGACTTCATGGTCCTCGAGAACAAGCTGCGCGAGGCCAACCGTCAGCTCGTGCAGGCGTTCAATCAGAACGAGAAGCTCGTGAATGCGCTCTACGAGGCACGCGAGCAGATCACGGCGCTCAAGGAAGAGGTGGACAAGCTCTGCGCGCCGCCCTCGACGTACGGCGTCTACCTCGCCGCCAACGAGGACAGCACCGTCACCATCCTCTCCCAGGGCCGCAAGGTGAAGGTCAACCTCCACCCCTCGATCAAGACCGAGACCCTCAAGCCCGGCCAGGAGCTCATCCTCAACGAGGGCCTCAACGTCATCGAGGCCGCCGGCTACGAGATCCAGGGCGAGGTCGTCATCCTCAAGGAACAGCTCGCCGCCGAGCGCGCCCTCGTCACCCTGCGCGCCGACGAGGAAAAGGTCGGCATCATCGCCGAGCCCCTGCGCACCCTGCGCCTCAAGACCGGCGATCACCTCCTCCTCGACTCCAAGAGCGGCTACCTCCTGGAAAAACTGCCGAAGAGTGAGGTCGAAGATCTCACCCTCGAGGAAGTGCCGGATATCGGCTACGAGAGTATCGGCGGCCTGGGCGATCAGATCGAGGCCATCAAGGACGCCGTGGAGCTGCCCTACCTCTACGCCGACTACTACAAGGAACACAAGCTCACCCCGCCCAAGGGCGTGCTCCTCTACGGCCCGCCCGGCTGCGGCAAAACCATGATCGCCAAGGCCGTCGCCAACAATCTCGCCGAGAAGATCTCCGAAAAGCGCGGCGAGAAGATCAAGGGCTTCTTCCTCAACATCAAAGGACCGGAGCTGCTGAACAAGTACGTCGGTGAGACCGAGCGGAAGATCCGCGAGATCTTCGTGAAAGCCAAGGAGAAGGCCGCCGAGGACGTGCCTGTCATCGTCTTCTTCGACGAGATGGACGCGCTCTTCCGCACGCGCGGCACCGGCATCTCCTCCGACGTCGAGACGACGATCGTGCCCCAGCTGCTGGCCGAAATCGACGGTGTCGAGGGGCTCAGGAACGTCATCGTCATCGGCGCCTCCAACCGCCAGGACCTCATCGATCCGGCGATCCTGCGTCCCGGCCGGCTCGACGTGAAGATCAAGATCGAGCGGCCCGACCGCGGCGCCGCGGCCGACATCTTCGCCAAGTACCTCACCGCCGACATTCCGTTCGCGGAGTCCGAGATCCGCGGCGGTGACGTCGCCGCGGCCATCCCCTCGATGATTTCGACCACCGTGGAGGCGATGTACAGTCTCAGTGAAGAGAACCGCTTCCTCGAGGTTACCTACGCCAACGGCGACAAAGAAGTCCTCTACTTCAAGGACTTCGCCTCCGGCGCGATGATCGAGTCCGTCGTGCGCCGGGCCAAGAAACTTGCCCTCAAGCGCTACATCGCCGGCGGCCAGAAGGGCATCATGGTCGACGACCTCCTCACCGCCGTCCGCGAGGAGTTCAAGGAGAACGAGGACCTGCCCAACACCACCAACCCCGATGACTGGGCGAAGATCGCCGGGAAGAAGGGGGAGCGGATCGTGTACGTCAAGCCCCTCATGGGCGAGACGAAAGAGAAGCTGCGAAGCGTCGAAAGGGTCGTCAACACGGGTCAGTACCTGTAGCGAAGCGGGGGGCGCCGAGCGCGCCTCCCACCCTCAATTAGGCAATGGGGGGAAGACACCCCCCATTTCCCCCCCGGGGCGCATTGACCGGGGGCGTTCTTTCTACCGTCAGAGAGGACTGCATGGCGATCCCGAAAGTCATGGGCATCGAGACCGAGTACGGGATCACGGTCAAAAATCAGCCCGATTTCAACCCGATCCTCTCCTCGCTCCTGCTGATCAACTCGTACGAGACCTTCCGGTCCTCCCGGGTACGCTGGGACTACGAGGCCGAGAGCCCGCTCCGCGACGCGCGCGGATTCGAATACATGGAGGAGAAGGAAGGGACGTCGAAAGAGGAGTCGCGCCTCATCAACCTGATCCTCTCCAATGGCGCGCGGTTCTATGTCGATCACGCCCATCCGGAATACTCGAGTCCCGAAACGACGAACCCGCGTGACCTGGTCATCTGGGACCGCGCCGGTGAGCGCATCCTGAATCTCTCGCGCCAGCGCGCCGAAGCAGTGTCGCCCCCCGAACAACGAATCTTGATCTACAAGAACAACACCGACAGCAAGGGCAACTCGTACGGCACCCACGAGAACTATCTGATGGACCGGCGGGTGCCGTTCGCGCGCATCGTGCAGCACATGATGCCGTTCTTCGTGACCCGCCAGATCTTCACGGGCGCCGGCAAGGTGGGCGCGGAGAACAACGCCGACCCGTGCGACTACCAGATCTCGCAGCGCGCCGACTTCCTCGAGACCGAGGTCGGTCTCGAGACGATGCACTCCCGTCCGATCATCAACACGCGCGACGAGCCTCACGCCGATCCGGAGAAGTACCGCCGCCTCCACGTCATCGTCGGCGACGCCAACATGAGCGAGGTCTCGAATTACCTCAAGACCGGCACGATGGCGATCGTGCTGAGCATGGTCGAGGACGATTTCATCGAGCGCGACCTCTCGGTGGACGGACCGGTGGGAGCGTTCCGCGTGGTCTCGCGCGATCTCACCTGCCGGGAGCCGATCCGGCTCAAGGACGGTCGCACCATCACCGCCGTGGACCTGCAGCGAGAGTTCCTCGCGATGGCGCACAAGTACTATCGGGACCGCGAGGCCGAGCCCTGGGTCCGCGAGGTCCTCGCCCGGTGGGAAACGACCCTCGACCATCTCGCCGAGGACCCGATGCAGCTCGGCCGCGAGCTCGACTGGGTCATCAAGCGCCAGCTCATCGAGAACTACATGGCGAAGCACGATCTCGCCTGGAATGACTCGCGCGTCCAGATGATCGATCTCCAGTACCACGACATCCGTCCGGGCCGGGGCCTCTACTACAAACTCGAAGAGTCTGACGCGGTGGACCGGATCGCAACGGACGACGAGATCGCGAAGGCCATCTACGACCCGCCCAAGGACACGCGCGCGTACTTCCGGGGCATGTGCCTGCAGCGCTACGCGGAGGAGATCGTCTCGGCGAGCTGGGACTCCGTCATCTTCGACTTGAAGGAAGGGCCGCTCAAGAAGATCTTCATGCTGGAGCCCCTGCGGGGCACCGAGGCGCACGTTCGCCAGCTGTTGACCGAGTCGCCGACGGCCGCGGACCTGCTGCGCAACATCTCGCGCGCCGCCTCCGGGGTGTAACCGTGGACGGCGAACGCTGGCGGTCGCTGTTCAACGACTACTCGAACTCGAGCTTCGTCGAGCTGCTCCGTCGGGCGTCGCCGCATCTGGTCCCGGGCCTCGGGCCCGCGCCCGGCGCCGAGGTCCCGGAGCCCGTCCACGGCACGACCGTTCTCTCCGTCCGATATCGTGACGGCGTGATCATGGCCGGCGACCGCCAGGCGACCGCGGGCTACCAGGTGGCGAGTCGCCGCATCGAGAAGATCTTCAAGTCCGACGAGCTGTCGGGTGTCGGCATCGCCGGCGCCGCCGGCCCCGCCATGGAGATGGCAAAGCTGTTCCAGACCGAGCTCGAGCACTACGAGAAGGTGGAGGGCGAGAACCTCTCGCTCGAGGGCAAGGCGAACCGCCTGAGCCAGATGATCCGGATGAATCTGCCCGCCGCGATGCAGGGCCTCGTGGTGGTCCCGATCTTCGCCGGCTTCGACGAAAAGGCGGGGGTGGGCCGACTGTTCAAGTACGACATCACCGGCGGTCGCTACGAGGAGACCAACTACGACGCGCAGGGGTCGGGCTCGAAGGACGCGCGCGACTCGCTGAAGAAGCTCTGGAAACGCGACATGGCCCGCGACGATGCGATGCGCGTGTCGCTCGAGGCGCTCATCGACGCCGCCGACGAAGACGTCGGGACCGGCGGTCCCGACCTGGTGCGCGGGATCTTCCCCTCCGTCAAGACCATCACGCGATCCGGCTTCGGGGACGTGCCGGAGGACGAGGTGCGCCGCGTCTGCGAGGGGATCCTGGCCGACCGCACTCACAACTCGGACGGGACCTGACATCATGCCGCTGCCCTATTACGTGAGCCCCGAGCAGATGATGAAGGACAAAGCCGAGTACGCCCGCAAGGGCATCTCGCGCGGCCGGTCCCTGGTCACTCTGGAGTGCGGCGACGGCATCCTGCTGGTGGCCGAGAATCCGTCGACGCTCCTGCACAAGATCTCGGAGATCTACGACCGGATCGCGTTCGCGGGCGTCGGCAAGTACAACGAATTCGAGAACCTCCGAATCGCCGGCATCCGGCACGCCGACGTCAAGGGCTACTCCTACAGCCGGGGCGACGTGACGGCCAAGGCGCTGGCCAACGCGTACTCACAGGCGCTCGGCAACATCTTCACCCAGGACATCAAGCCATTCGAGGTCGAGGTTTTGGTGGCGGAAGTCGGCGACACCAACGGCGCGAAGAGCGAGATCTACCACATCCTCTACGACGGCACGATCGAGGACGAGCGGAACTACGCGGCGATGGGCGGCCAAGCCGACGAGATCCGCCGCTTCCTCAAAGATCACTATCAGGAGGGCATGACCCTTGGCGACGCGTTGCAGCTCGGCGTCCGCGCGCTGACCGTGACCCAGAACAAAACGCTCACCGAGCGCGATCTCGAGGTCGCGGTCCTCGACCGGACGAAGGCGCGGCGCAAGTTCCGGCGCATCCCCCTGGAAGCGCTCGGTCAACTCCTGGGCGCGGCGAAGTAAGCCGTGTTACGCTGGGGCAGGACAGGCCCATGAAGCGGCGGATCTTCGGTCTCGAGAACGAGTACGGTCTCACCTGCACGCTCAACGGCCAGCGCCGCTTGTCCCCCGACAACGTCGCCCGCTATCTGTTCGAAAAGGTCATCCCCGGCGCCCGCAACGCCAACGTGTTCCTCGAGAATGGCGCCCGGCTCTACCTGGACACCGGGTTCCACCCGGAGTACGCGACGCCCGAGTGCG
>QHSV01000336.1:5368-6826 GCA_003221655.1 Candidatus Rokuibacteriota bacterium | reverse complement strand
TCGTCGACTCTTTTCGGCGTGAGGCTCGCGGGCGCGGAGCTGGGCAGGCGGTGGAACCCGCTGCGCGGCAGGCGGCCCAACGTTCGCTCCGCCGCCCTGAGTGTTTCGGTCGGGTTGACGGGACCGACGACCACCAGCGCGAACGACTCGGGGACGTAGTGGCGGCGGTAGAAGGCGAGCAGCGTGTCGCGCGTGAGCTTCTGGATGAGGTCGGCCGTGCCGAGGACCGGACGGCCGTAGGGGTGGCTGCCGAATACCACACCATAGAGCTGCCGGGCGAGATACCGTTGCGGGCTGTCTTCGCTGAGTCGCATTTCTTCGAGCACGACTTTTTTCTCGAGCTCGAGCTCGGTCTCGTCGAGGGTCGAGTTGACGCTGATATCGGCGAGCATCTCGATGGTCGCAACCGCACGCGGCGCCGGCAACACCGCATGATAGAACGTGTAGTCGAGCGAGGTTCCAGCGTTCATCCGTCCGCCGACACTTTCGACATCCCGGTCCACGAAGCCCCGGGCGCGCGTGGTCGTGCCCTTGAAGAGCATGTGCTCGAGGTAGTGGGCAAGGCCGAGCTCCGACGCGGCCTCGTCGCGGCCACCGGCACGTACCCACAGCTGTACCGCGACGACCTCGCTCGAGCGAAACTCCTGAATGATGACGCGGACGCCGTTCGGCAAAACATGGCGGACGGGAGCCTGGATGACCGGAGGGGGTTGCGGGGAGCGTGCGATGGCGCAACTGCTCACGGGCAGTCCGATGAGCAGTGTAAGCACGAGACCCCTCGGCAGCCGCATACGGTGAGTCAGGCTACCACAGGCCAGAGACACGGGCAGAATGCCGCACCCAGTTTCCGGATCGGCACGGGCACAACGCCCCCGGATCAGCTGGAGATTCGTGGATAAGTAGCTCATTTTGCTTCCCCTATACGAGGTGTGCGCCCATGGCACCGGGGTTGCTACCGCTTCAACGTCAAGAGTTAAGGCGTCGGGTCTCTACCTCACTGGCGAGGGGGTGACACAGACGGTAGGCTGATCGAGTGACAGACGCGGTACATCCAACCACTTCGACAAACGAGAGGAAACGGAAAGACAGATGATCAAGAGATTTTTCGCGGCGATCATGAGCGTGGCAGTCTTCGCGGCGCTGGCGCCTGTCGCCGTAGCGCAGTCGCAGTGCCCGGCTGAGGTTGGCCAGGCTCAGGCGATGCTGCAGAAGGTTTCAAAGGTTCAGGACGTCCAGGCGCCCCGGTCGTTGGCCGGTGCCCGCCAGCAGGATGTTCAGGCTCCGCGTACGACTCAGGATGTCCAGGCGCCCCGGTCGCTGGCCGGTAACCGTCAGGATCCTCAGGCTCCGCGCAGCAGCACCCAGGATGTCCAGGCTCCGCGCAGCAGCACGCAGGACGTCCAAGCCCCGCGCAGTAGCACCCAGGACGTCCAGGCCCAGCGTAGCAGCACTCAAGAT
>QHSV01000336.1:0-5331 GCA_003221655.1 Candidatus Rokuibacteriota bacterium | reverse complement strand
GCCCCGCGCAGCAACACGCAAGATGTCCAGGCCCCGCGCAGCAGCACACAAGATGTCCAGGCCCCGCGCAGCAGCACACAGGATGTCCAGGCGCCGCGTAGCAGCACGCAGGATGTCCAGGCGCCCCGTTCGATCGCAGGTGCCAAGGCCAGCGGCGGCGACGCGATCAAGCTGGTCCGCGAGGCTGAGGCTGCTTGTAAGGCCGGGAAGATGGACACCGCGAAGGCGAAAGCCATCGAGGCGATCGGCCTGATGAAG
The DNA here is from genome assembly GCA_003221655.1 of Candidatus Rokuibacteriota bacterium. GTDB lineage: Bacteria > Methylomirabilota > Methylomirabilia > Rokubacteriales > CSP1-6 > AR31. The sequence goes on along the minus strand of QHSV01000336.1, from coordinate 5,073 downwards.
TAGCTTCTGAGGTGAAGTAGCTCCCGAGGCAGGAGCGACAAGGCTCCAGGGGTTACCCCCTGGAGCCTTTGTTTTGTTCTTCTCGCAGTTTTTTTCGCACGATAGAATGCCGGTCGATGGGCAAGTGGATCGCGAACGTGCTTCTCCTCGCGGTTCCCGGGATTGCCGGCGGTGCGGAGCTTTCCGTTCAGGAGGCGCTGCTTCGCGCCAAGCCCGCCGTCGCGCTCGTCGTCTCCGAGGTCGCATCCGAGGTCATGGTGAGATGCCCGACCGGCGACCAGCAACGCGTCATTCCCACGCCCTTTCGCGAGACCGGCACCGGCTGGTTCATCGCTCCGAACGGATGGATGATCACCAACGCTCACGTCGTCTCGCCTGCCCACCTGCCGCCGAAGGCGATCGCCGAGCAGCAAGTCGAAGACGGCGTGCGCCGGGCGTGCGGCGACATCGGCCAGCAAGCGCTGTCGACGGTGATTGCCCGGGCGCAGGTCAAGCTCAACCCGTCGATCTCCGTGATCCTCTCGAATGGCATCCGACTGCCCGCGACGGTGGTTCGGTACAGCCCGCCGGTCGCCGGCAAGGGCATGTCGGGGCGCGACCTCGCGCTCTTGAGGCTCGACGCCGCCGACATGCCGTCGCTCACGCTTGGCGACTCGTCGAACGCGAAAATTGGCGACAAGCTCCACATCCTGGGCTTCCCGGGGGTCGTGGTCAGCCACGAGCTGCTGAGTGCCTCGGCGCAGGTCGAGGCATCGGTGACGAATGGCGCGATCTCCGGATTCAAGCAGGACATCGCCAACCAGCCGGTGATCCAGACGGACGCCCCGGCGGCGTGGGGCGATAGCGGCGGGCCCGCCGTCGGCTCCCAGGGCGAGGTGCTGGGCGTCCTGACGTTCGTCACGCTCGAGTCCGGCGGCCAGGGCGGCATCGTCCAGGGGTTCAACTTCGTGATCCCGTCAGCCGCCATACGCGAGTTCCTGAAGAGTACGGAGGTCAGGCTCGACGAGACGAGCCGGTTCAACGTGGCGTGGCACGCGGGGCTCGCGGACTACTTCGCCGGCAACTACTCGCGCGCTGAGAAGCACTTCGCCGAGGCCAATCGGCTCCTGCCCGAGCTGCCCGATGTCCGCCGCATGACCGCCGAGGCGAAGAACCCGCCGGCCCGGTCCTTCCCATGGAGGACCGTGGCCACGGTCCTGACGGTGACGGTTCTCGGCGCCGGCGGTGGTCTCCTCGGCATGCGTTGGAAGCGCAATCGTTTCCGTATCCGTCCCTCGGAGGTGATGCGGCTCATCGAGATTTCCGCAGAGCAGCCGCCGATCATCCTCGATGTCCGCGAGCGGGCCACGTACGCCAAGAGTCCCGTCAAGATCCCGGCCTCGCGTCACGTCACACCCGAAGAGCTCCAGGCGGGCACGAGCGCCCTCGACATCGAGGCGAGTCGCACGGTTGTCGCCTACTGTACCTGACCCGACGAAGCGACTAGCGCCCGGGTGGCGCGACAGCTGCGGGAGCTCGGCTACAGGGACGTGAGGATACTGAGGGGCGGGCTCAGCAGCTGGGCAAACGCCGGGCTGCCGCTCGAGCCGAAGCCTTCCGCCTAGGCGCCGCTCACCCGCCCGCCGGCCAGAAAGTGGACGTGCACGTGGTACACGACCTGGCCTCCCTCGGGGCCGCAGTTCACCCGCAGTCGATACCCGCGCTCGGCCAATCCCCGGGCCTCACCGATGGCGCGGGCCGCGAGAAGGCATCGGCCGAGGACCTCGGCATCCTCGCGCTCCATCGCCATGATCGAGGCGATGTGGCGCTTGGGTACGATGAGGAGATGGACCGGTGCCTTCGGGTAGATGTCCTTGAAGGCCAGGACCGCATCGTCCTCGTACTCGATGTCCGCGCGACTCTCACGCGCGATGATGCGGCAGAAGGCGCAGTCCCTCACGGAGCTCCTCCACGGCTGCCTGCTATAATAATTCGGTCTGGAATCAGGACTCGCAAAAGGAGCGCGGATGGGAACGTGTCCGAAGTGCAAGTTGAGGATTCGCAAGAACGGCAACCACGTCAAGCTCGGCTCCACCTGGTACCACAAGGCCTGCCCGCGCCGTCGAGCCGCCGCGGCCAGGACGTAGCCTCCTCGCCGCTCGGGTCCTCTCGAGCTCGTCGAGCCGCGAGCCGGCGGCTCAACCAGCCGCACCGTTCAGCCTGTCGACAGCTCGCTGCCTTGTCCGGGCCGGTGACGCGCCCTCAGTGGACGCTGAACGCGGTCTTGATGACCCACACGAAGTCGATGACGAGCGCCGCGAGGAGGATCACGGATCCGATGTTCAGCCAGAGTCCGATGCTTTTTTCGTCCATTGGCATCCTCCGGGAAGGGTTCTCGGCGCGACCCTAGCATACTCGTCGCAGGTCGACAAAGCTGAGGGCGCGCGGAGGCGACGATGAGGCTTCGAGGAAAGATCGCGCTGGTCACCGGCGCGCAGCAGGGCATCGGGCGCGGGATCGCCCTGGCGTTCGCTCGCGAGGGCGCGGATATCGCCGTCAATTATCTCGACGATCGCGTGGAGGCCGAGAAGGTACTGCGCGAGGTCTGCGCAACCGGCCAGCGCGCGGTGCTCGTGCAGGCCGATGTCGCACGGCCCACGGATGCCCAGACGATGGTCGAGCAGGTCCTGAGCGCGCTCGGGGGGCTCGATGTCCTTGTCAACAATGCGGGCGTGTATCCGCGCGTGCCGTTCCTCGAAATGCGCGAGACCGACTGGGACCTGGTCCTCGACGTCAACCTCAAAGGCGGTTTCTTCTGCGCGCAGGCGGCGGCGCGCGCAATGGTCGCCGCCGGACGGCGGGGCTCGATCATCAACATGGCGTCCCAGGCCATCCGGGGCGCCGTCCGGGGCGTGCACTATTCCGCGAGCAAAGGCGGCGTGGTCGCGATGACACGGGCGACAGCGCTCGAGCTGGCGCCGCACGGGATTCGCGTGAATGCGATCGCGCCCGGGCTCACCGACACCGCCCAGCCGCGCTACGGGAACAACGAGGAGGAGCTGGCGGCGATGGCGCGCGCGGTCCCGCTCGGACGCATGGCGCAGCCGGACGACATCGCCGCCGTCGCGGTGTTTCTCGCCAGTGACGACGCGCGCCACGTCACCGGCCAGACGGTGCACGTGAACGGCGGTTCCTACATGCCGTGACCGAGGCGCTGGTCGAGGGTAAGGGATTCGGCATACTGAGCCTGATTGACCAGGAGGGAGCCAAGCTGATGAGCCAAGCGCCGAGCTTCTTCGACACCGTCAACACTTACTTCGACAAAGCGGCGGCGCTCACAGACTATCCACGCGGCCTGCTCGATCAGATCAGGGTCTGCGACAGCGTGTACGCGTTCCAGTTCCCGATCCGGCGGCAGGGTGACTACGAGGTCATTGCGGGCTGGCGCGCCCAGCACAGTCACCATCGCGTGCCCGTGAAGGGCGGTATCCGCTTCGCCCCCACCGTGGACGAGGACGAGATCAAGGCTCTGGCCGCGCTCATGACCTACAAGTGCGCCATCGTGGACGTGCCGTTCGGCGGGGCCAAGGGCGGCGTGCGGATCGACACCAAGCAGTACACCGCGCAGGAGCTGGAGCAGATCACCCGCCGCTACACGGCCGAGCTGATCAAAAAGAACTTCATCGGCGCCGGCCTGGACGTGCCCGCTCCCGACTACGGGACCGGCCCTCGTGAAATGGCCTGGATCTACGACACTTACTCGGCGTTCTACCCGGGTTCCATCGACGCGATGGCCTGTGTCACCGGCAAGCCCGTGACCCAGGGCGGTATCCGCGGCCGCGTGGAAGCCACCGGGCGCGGCGTCTACTTCGGGTTGCGCGAGGCCTGCGACCAGGTCGAGGACATGAAGGCGTTGGGGCTCTCACGCGGCCTTCAGGGCAAGACGATCGTGGTGCAAGGCCTCGGGAACGTCGGTTACCACACCGCCCGTTTCTGTCAGGAGGCCGGGTGCATCATCGTTGCGCTCTCCGAGCGGGAGGGGGCCGTGTACCGCCCCGAGGGGCTCGACCTCGACACCGTGGTGAAGCACCAGAAAGAGACGGGCTCGATCCTGAATTTCCCCGGGGCCAAGAACATCACGCCGACCAATCTCGCGCTCGAGCTGGAATGTGACATCCTCATCCCGGCCGCCCTGGAGAACCAGATCACCGCCGAGAACGCCCCCCGCATAAGAGCCAAGATCGTGGCCGAGGCGGCCAACGGGCCCACCACCGCCGACGGCGAGAAGATTCTGCTCGACCGCGGCGTGCTCGTCATCCCCGACATCTTCCTCAACGCCGGCGGCGTAACTGTCTCCTACTTCGAGTGGATCAAGAACCTCTCTCACGTGCGTTTCGTCCGGGTCGGCAAGCGGTTCGAGGAGGCGGCCCACGAGCGGATGGTCGGCGCCATCGAGACGGCTACCGGCCGAGTCTTCTCCGATGAGGAACGCCGCAAGATCGCTCATGGGGCGGACGAGATCGATCTGGTGAACTCCGGCCTCGAGGAGACGATGATCAACGCCTACCGGCAGGTTCACGACCAGCGGATGCGCGATCCCCGGACGAAAGATCTGCGCACGGCGGCGTTCCTCACCGCCCTGCACAAGGTGGCCACGACCTATCTCGAGCTGGGGATCTTTCCATGACCCACAGATCGAACGCGACGCCGCAGGGCAGGTCACGGTGACCAGGTAGTCGAAGCGAAGAATATCCCACCCCGTGTCCGCTCAGCTTCTCACTCCGCCGACGTGAACGAACAACTCGGTCATTCGTCGATCGTGCTGGCCGTCCTGCTGGCATCCACGGCCTCTCTTGTCTCCTGCATGAACTACCACCTCATTCACCCGAATGTCGTTCCGCCCCGCGTGATCACCTGGGCGGACGAGGTGAAGAGCGGCCAGATGCTGATTCACCTGGAGTGGGCCGGCCCGGCCGGCCCTGGGCCGTTTCCTACCGTGCTCGTCCACCCTGATGCCGGGCACCTGGCCCGCCACATGCGCGGCGTGATCTGGGACCTTGCCAGCCAGGGATACCTGGCCGTCGCGGCCGACTA
>QHSV01000335.1 GCA_003221655.1 Candidatus Rokuibacteriota bacterium | reverse complement strand
CGTAGCAACAGAGCTCCAGCAGTGCCTGCCCGACGCCCGCCGCGATGCCCCCGTGGGTCTGGCCGTGGAGGATCATCGGGTTGACCGCGCGACCGACGTCGTCCACCGTCGTGTAGCGCACGATCTCCGTGGTCCTGGTCTCGGGATCGACTTCGACCTCGCAGACGGCCGTGCCATAGGGATAGGACGGCACGCTCATGGTCTCCTCGCCGGTACCCACGAGCAGCCCCCGGAGCGTCTCCGGCGCGTCGGGGCGCAGCGCCGCCGCCGCGGCCGCGAACAGGTGGACGCCGCGGTCGGTGCCCCTGACCGTGAATCGCGACTCCGAAAAGTCGAGGTCGGTCTCGGCCGCCTCGAGCAGCCACGCGGCGATCCGCCGGCCCTTATCCACGATCTGGTCCGACGCCTTGGCCATGACCACGCCGGCCAGGCGCATCGAGCGGCCGGAATGCGACCCGCCGCCGACGGAGGCGACGTCGGTGTCGCCTGTGATCAGGCGCACCTGCCCCACCTCGACATCGAACCACTCGGCGATGAGCTGGGCGAAGCTCGTCTCGTGGCCCTGGCCGGCCGACAGCGTGCCGATGACCACGTCGATCCGTCCCTCGGGGCGCACCGTGATCTCGGCGCGCTCGCGCGGCATGCCGGTGTTCAGCTCGATGTAGTTGCCCAGGCCGATCCCGCGGTAGCGGCGGCGACGGCGGGCCTCGCGCCGGCGCGCCTCGAAGCCGGCCCAGTCGGAAAGAGCCACCGCGCGATCCTGTGCGGCCGCGTAGTCACCGCTGTCATAGAGCAAACCGAGCGGATTGCGATACGGCATCGCGCTCGCCGGCACGAGGTTGCGCCGCCGCAGCGCCACGCGGTCGAAGCCGTGGCGGTGTGCGGCGAGGTCGATCAGGCGCTCGATGACGAACATCACCTCGGGGCGGCCGGCGGCGCGATACGGTGTCGTCGGCGAGGTGTGGCTCAACACCGCCCGACCGCGCATGCAGGACACGGGCACGTCGTACACGCTCGTCGAGACCGCCACGCCCTTGGCGAGCGGGATGAACGATACCGCGTGAGCGCCGACGTTGCTCGTGTTGACGCCGCGGAAGGCGAGGAAGTTGCCCTCGGCATCGAGGGCCAGCTCCGCGCGTGATACCAGATCGCGGCTCTGGTAGTCGGTCAGGAGCGCCTCCCGCCGCTCGCAGGTCCACTTCACCGGGCGCCGCAGGCGCCTGGCCGCCCAGGCCACCAGCGCGAACTCGGGATAGAAGCTGTTGCGGGTCCCGTAATTCCCGCCGACCTCGCGCGCCACCACGCGCACCGCGCTCTCCGGCACTCCGAGCACACCCGCGAGATCACTGCGGATGCGTTGCACACCGCATGAGCCCGCGTAGAGCGTGTGGCGGCCGGTCGCCTCGTCCCAGACGGCGAGCGCGGCGCGCGGCTCCATGGGCACGCCCGTCACGCGGTTCACCCGCGTCTCGAGCCGGACGACGTAATCGGCGCGCCGGAACGCGGTGTCGGCGGCGGCGGCGTCCCCGGCCTCGGAATCGACACAGACGTTCGATGCGGCCTCCTGCCAGACGATCGGCGCATCCACGGCGGTCGCGTCGGCGCTTGCCGTCACCGCGGGCAGAGCATCCCAATCGACAGCCACGCGCTCGGCGCCGTCCCTGGCGGCCGCGGGCGTCTCGGCGATCACCATGGCCACGGCCTCGCCCACGAAACGCGCCCGGTCGACGGGAAGAGGCGGATGCGGGGCGATGAAGAACGGCGAGCCGTCGCGGCTCCTGAGCGGAACCTCGTGCGGGTTCGCAGGCACCGGCCGGTGCGGGATCGGCCGCAACCCGTCCGCGGCCGCGTCCTCTCCGGTGAAGACGGCGATCACTCCGGCTGTCTGCAGCGCGCCGGCCGCGTCGATGCGCCGGATTCGAGCGTGCGCGTGCGGCGAGCGCACCATGCAGGCATAGGCCTGCCGCGGCAGGTTGAAGTCATCGCTGTAGCAGCCCTGGCCGGCGAGCAGGCGTGGATCTTCCTGGCGCAGGACCGGCTTGCCGAAACCCTGGCGTGCCGAGCGGGTCCGGGAGTCAAGGAACGACATGGCAGGAGCTCGCGATCACCACCAGTTGCCGCGCTTGCGCACGGCGGTGAGCGCGGCGGAGGCTTGACTGACGACCTGTCTGGTGTCGAAGGCCGTGAGCTTGCCGCGGCGCTTGAGAATCCGGCCGTCCACGACGACGGTGTCGACGTTCGACGGCTGGGCGGCCTCCACGAGCATGTGCGCCGGGTCGGTGAACACGCCGATGTTGACGTCACGCGTCGAGACCATGATGAGATCGGCGCGCTTGCCCGGCTTCAGCGAGCCGACGCGGTCGTCGACGCGCATCGACCGCGCGCCCTCGATGGTGGCGAGCTCGAGCACGCGACGCGCCGGCAGCTTGAACTCGTTCTCGGTGCGGCTGTTCTCGACGTTCTGGATGGCCTTCATGATGGCGAACATGTCGGCGTTGCCCGACAGCACGGTCGTGTCGACCGACAGCCCGACGGCGACGCCCCCGGCCAGGAGCTCTCCCGTCCGCGGAAAGCCGAAGCCGATTCGCAGCTCGGTATAGGGCGACAGGCTCACCGACGAGCCGGCGGCGGCGACACTTTGAATCTCCTCCGGCGTGATCCAGATCGCGTGGATGAGCTGCACGTCTTTGCCGAGCAGGTTGGCCTTGGCCAGCGCGTCGACCGCCCCGGCTCGGGAACGCAGGTTGGCGACGTGCACCGAGATCGGAAGGCCGGCGCCGCGCGCCGCATCGAACTCCTTTTGGTAGACCTCGGGCGGGATCGGTGTCGGGGCAGCGCCCATGCCGCGCCAGGCCAGACCGAGGTCGAGCAGGCCGTCGTTCGAGACGCTCTTCCAGTCCCGGCGCAGTCGCTCGAGATCGGCCAGATCGATCGTCTCGGTCGCCGGATGGGCCTGCGGCGTTCCGTAGGAGAAGCGGGCGCGGAGGCCGGACTCCTGCAGCGCGCGCAAGTTCGCGGCGGCGAACTCGGGCCCGCGGATGTTGTGGCACCAGTCGTGGACGAAGGTGAATCCACTGTAGAGCGCTTCGACGGCCGACAGGCGCGTGCCCTGGTACATGTCGTTCGGCGTGAACACCTTGCCCAGAGTGGCCACGGTCGGGAAATAGGCGAGCTCGCGCTTGTCGCCGGCCATGCTGCGCAGGAGCGTGTTCCACATGTGCCAGTGGGTGTCGACGAAGCCCGGGAGCACGATCATGTCGCGGCCGTCGAGCACCGGGGCGCCGCCGCTCGCCTTGAGGCCGGCGCCGACGGCGACGATCGCCCCGTTCTTCACGTGCACGTCGCCGCGGGCGATGTCGCCGAGCGTCGGGTCCATCGTCATCACGTAGCCGCCGCGGATGATGAATTCGCCGCGCGCGGGCAGCTTGAACGACCCGCGTCCGGGGTTCGTCTCCGCCGCTGCCCCGGCCATGTCGGCGCGAGCGGCCACGCCCAGCGCCGCGGCGCCGCTCAGAAACGCCCGTCGGTTCATCGTGGTCTTCATGGGTGGCCCTCCGCGAGGAAGGGATAACGTTGCGGGGTCGGCCTGTCAACCCCCGGAACGGGCCGGCCGCTGCTACTGAGCCGTCCAGCCCCCGTCGATGACGAGCTCGCTGCCGGTGACGAAGGCGGACTCGTCGGAGGCCAGATAGAGGACGCCGTACGCGACCTCGTCGGGCTCGCCGTAGCGGCCGAGCGGAATGCGCGAGATCATCAGCTGGCGCTGGGCGGGATCGGCCCGGCGCCGTTCGGTCATCGCCGTCACGATCGGCCCGGGGTGGACCGAGTTGGCGCGGATCCCCTCGCGCGCGTACTGGATCGCCGTCGCCTTCGTCAAGAGACGCACGGCGCCTTTGGAGGCCTGGTACTGCGGGCTGCTGTTGTCCGTCCCGACCAGACCAAGCTGGGACGAGATGTTGACGATCGATCCTCCGCGGGCCCGGCGCATGGCGGCGATGACGGCCTTGGTCCCGAGGAATACACCTTTGGCGTTGATGTCCATCATGCGATTCCAGTCCTCGACCGTGGTGTCCTCGATCCGGTTCCCGCCGCCGATGCCCGCGTTGTTCACCAGAACGTTCAGTTTGCCGAAGCGGCTCTGGGCCAGGTCGACGGCCTTCTGCCAATCGGCCTCGCTCGTGACGTCGAGCCGGACGAAGGCGGCCTCGCCGCCCTTCGCCCTGATGTCGGCCTCGACCGCCTCACCCTCGGTCGCGAGGATGTCGCCGATGACCACCTGAGCGCCTTCCCGTGCGAAGAGCCGTGCTTCCGCGGCGCCCATGCCGCGGGCCCCGCCGCTGATCAGCGCGACTTTCCCCACGAGTCTCATGGTCGTGTCACTCGAGCGTCAGATGGCGGCCTGAGTGTGGGCTCACCCGCCGAAGCGCCGCTCGCGCTGCTGGTAGGCGCGGACCGCGCGCAGGAAGTCGACCTTGCGGAAGGCGGGCCAGTGCGCGTCGCAGAAGTAGAACTCGCTGTAGGCACTCTGCCACAGGAGGAAGCCTGAGAGTCGGATCTCACCGCTCGTGCGGATGATGAGATCGGGATCCGGGAGGTCGGGCGCGTAGAGATACTGGCCGATCGTCTCCTCCGTGATGCTGTCGATGATCGCCTGCAGGTCTTCGCCCTGTTTGCTCTTCTCGCGGAGCATGGACTGTACGGCATCGATGATTTCCTGGCGTCCGCCGTAGGCGACGGCGAACGTCAGGACCATCGCGCGATTGCCGGCGGTCGCCTCTTCGGCCGCCCGGATCGCGGCGATCGTCGAGTCCGGCAGAAGATCGAGCTTGCCGACGGCGCGGACCCGGAGGCCGAGGCGATGGTTCGGGTGCCGGGCGAGCAGGGTGAGCTTGGATTCGACGGCGGACAAGATGCCCGAGATCTCCGTCGCCGATCGCCGAAAGTTGTCCGTCGAGAACACCCAGAGGCTAACGGCCGGGATCCCGACCTCGGCGCACCATTCCAGCACATCGTCGAGCCGCTCGGCCCCCAGCGCGTACGCCTCGCGAAGATCGGGCACCCCTTGCTCGAGGGCGTATCGACGGTTGCCGTCGATGATGATGCCGAGATGTTGGGGAACGCTGCGGCCGCGCACCTGTCGCAACAAGCGCCGCTCGTAGAGGTAATAGAGGAAGCTACGCATCGCCAGAGTTTCACGCTAGCCCCCTCGGGCCTCGAGAGTCAAGAAACCCGGGTCGTCGTCTACGGCAGGACGCAAACGGCGTTACGCAACGCCTGTGTGGGCAGGTTGGACCACCGTCTGGCCCGCCACGATGGTGGGTCCGGTGCGTCGGCAACGCCCTTCCGAGCGCTTGATAGACCTGGGTCAGCGCGGTCCTAGCTCGAGGATGTGAACCGTCTTGATCGGGGTCGTTGGCGGCCGAAGCTCCACGATGTGCAGCCTTGACGAGGGTGACTTGCGCCGTCA
>QHSV01000334.1 GCA_003221655.1 Candidatus Rokuibacteriota bacterium | reverse complement strand
GAGGAAATTCTGCAGCGACTGCTCTATCCGATGGTGAACGAGGGCGCCAAGATCCTCGACGAAAAGATCGCCATCCGCCCGAGCGACATCGATGTGATCTGGGTGTACGGCTACGGCTGGCCCGTCTACCGGGGTGGCCCGATGTTCTGGGCCGACTCGATCGGGCTCAAGGCGCTGCGCGATCGGCTCCTGGAGTTCAAGAAGCAGAGCGGCGACGCCTTCTGGACACCGGCGCCGCTCCTCGATCGCCTGGCCAGCGAGGGAAGGGGCTTCATCGGCTAGCCGTCCGCGTGGCTCATCGGCCGTTCCGGACTCCCGGTCCCGGCGGCCGGGACGGATGTAACTTCGCGATATTTCTGATGGCTCCCTGGCAGGCCTACTCTCCTCGACTATTCGGAATCTGTCAAAAAGATCAATTTGGAGAGAAAAGCCGGTCTGCTACTGTTGGAATCAGGTCATTTTTGCGGTCATTGTTCACATTTTGAGGCCAGCAATGTCCTATCTGACGACAGGTGAAGTCGCGCGCCGGTGCCAGGTGTCGGTGGGCACCGTGAAGAACTGGATCGAGGCGGACCAGCTCGAGGCGTTCCGGACCCCGGGCCGGCACTTTCGCATTCGCGCCAGCGCGCTCCGACGCTTTCAGGCGGCCTTCGGGTTTGCCGCCGAGCCCGACGAGGGTCCGAAGATCCTCGTTGTCGATGACCAGCGGGACTTCGTCGATCTCGCGCTGGCGACGCTCAAGGAGCTCCTGCCCAATGCGCGCCTCGAGGGAGCGTGCGGGGGCTACGAAGCGCTCCTGAGGATCGGGTCATTTCAACCTCACCTTCTCCTGCTGGACCTCCGCATGCCCGGGCTGGACGGCTTCGAGGTGTGCCGGCGAGTCAAGGAGTCGACCGAGACCAAGGGCACGAGGATCATCGCGATCTCGGGGTTCACCGACGATCAGGCCGAGGGCATGGCGCTGGCCTGTGGGGCAGACGCGTTCGTCAGTAAACAGGCGGGCTTCGGGGCTCTCGGGCGTCGGGTCAAGGCGCTGCTCGACGTCGCGATCCGGCGAACGAGGTCATCGCGACCGAGGAAGACAGCACGGGAGGGACGCCGGTGACCTGGCGACCGATCGTCCACCGACGCCGCGCCATCTACGCGGTCCTGGTGGGCCTCGTACTGGTGGTGCTCACGGTCACGGTCTTCTTTGCTCGATCGATCAGTCTGGAGAAACGGGAGTATCTCCTTCAAAACGACGCGGTCGCGAAGGGTGTCGCCGCGACGATCCAGGCGCGTCTGGAGGGTCATCTGAGCGTCGTGCGTGCGTATGCCAACCGTTTCCGATTCCGCGAGGACGTCAAAAGGATGGACCGTACGGCGGCACTGGTCCACCTGCGTCAACTCCAGAAGGACTTCCCCGAGCTGGACCGGGTCTTCCTCGCCGATCCCGCCGGCATCGTGTGGGCCACGGTGCCCGAGGCGCCGGAGACCTACGGCCGGAGCTATGCCCACCGCGACTGGTACAAGGGCGTCAGCCGCGAATGGCGGCCCTACTTGTCTGAGGTCTATGAAACCGCTCTCTCTCACGCTCTCGCCATCGCGCTTGCGGTGCCCATTCGAGACCAGGATGGCACGGTCATCGGGATCCTCGCCTCCGTTCAGCGGCTCGAGACTCTTCGTCAGTGGCTTCTTCCCATAGAAGTTCCCGGCGGTGATCTGTTCGTCGTCGACCGGACGGGCAGGCTTCTGTTCCACCGGACGCGGGTCGGCCCCGAGCACCTGGCCGACTACGCCGAGATTCCTGCGGTGCGTCGGCTGCTGCAGGGAGTCAACGGCCTGGCCGAACTCGAGAACCCCGTCGACGGCGTGGTCAGTCTCTCGGCTTACCGCTGGCTGCCTTCACTCGGGTGGGGCGTCGTCGTCCAGCGGGCCGACAACGTGGCGCTCCGGCGAACGCGTACACTGGTGCTCGTCTCCGCGGTGGGCCTGCTGTTGTTCACCGCGGCGCTGGCGATCCTCGGCATCGTCGCGATCCGGAACGAGCGCCGGACGGCCAACGCGCACGCGCGACTCGAAGTCGAGATAGTCGAGCGGCGGCGGGCCGAGGAGGAGGCGGCCGCCGCCAGCCGCGCGAAGAGCGAGTTCCTTTCGCGCATGAGCCATGAGCTGCGCACGCCGCTCAACGGGATCCTGGGCTTTGCCCAGCTCTTGGAGCTCGACGCCCACAGTCCGGAGCAGCGCGAGGGCGTCGAGCACATCCTCAAGGGTGGACGGCATCTCCTCGCGCTGATCAACGAGGTCCTCGACATTGCGCGGATCGAGGCGGGAAAGCTCTCGATCTCCCTGGAACCGGTGCCCGCCGGCGACGTCATCAACAGCGCGCTCGATCTGGTCCGGCCTCTTGCGGCGGCGCGCGGCATCCGGCTGCCGGCGGCCATCGCCTGCGACCGCCACGTCATGGCCGACCGGCAGCGACTCCAGCAGGTGCTACTGAACCTCCTCTCGAATGCCGTCAAGTACAACCGCAAGGGGGGCGCCGCGAGTGTCTCGTGGGAGGCCGCGCCGCACGGCCGGTTCCGTCTGACGGTCGCCGACACGGGGCCGGGCATCGCGCCCGACAGGATACACCGGCTGTTCACGCCATTCGATCGGCTCGATGCGCAAGAGGAAGGGGGCGTCGAAGGCACGGGCCTCGGCCTCGCGTTGTCGAAAGGCCTGGTCGAGCTCATGGGCGGCTCCCTCCGGGCCGAGAGCACGCTCGGCCAGGGCTCGAGATTCATCGTGGAGCTGCCGAGGGCGGAGAGTCCGACGCGGGAGCTCGAGCGGGCGAGGGCTACGATCGCGCTGGAGACTGACACGCCCGGGGTGCATGGGACGGTGCTGTACATCGAAGACAACCTTTCGAATCTACGATTGGTCGAGCGCATCGTGACCCGGCGTCCCGGCGTCACGCTCCTCTCCGCGATGCAGGGAAGCCGCGGCCTGGAGCTGGCGCAGGCGCATCGTCCGGACCTGATCGTCCTGGACCTGCACTTGCCGGACATGCCCGGACAGGAGGTGCTCGCGCACCTACGCGCGGACTCCGATACGCGGGAGATCCCGGTGGTCATCCTGAGTGCGGACGCGACGCCGAGCCAGGTGAGTCGGGTGCTCCAGCAAGGAGCACATGCCTATCTGACGAAACCGCTTGTGGTCACACAGTTCCTGACCCTGCTCGACGAACTCTTGGCCAGAGCGGTGAGGTAACCATGGGCACAGCAGATCTTACCCAGGGCCGGATCCTCGTCGTCGACGATGAGCCGGCGAACGTTCGGCTGCTCGAGCGCATGCTGGCGGACGTTGGCTACCGCCAGGTTCGAAGCACCACGGATTCTCGTCAGGTGCTCGCCCTGTACGCTGAGTTTCAGCCCGATCTGATCCTGCTCGATCTGATGATGCCGCACCTGGACGGGATCGAGATCATACGCAAGCTTCAGATCCCCGAGGACGTGTTCCTGCCGGTCCTGGTCCTCACGGCCGACGCGACCAGCGAGGCGAAGAAGCGCGCGCTGGAAGCCGGCGCCAAGGATTTCCTGACGAAACCCTTCGACCGGCTGGAGGTGCTGCTGCGGATCAAGAACCTCCTCGACACCCGGAATCTTTACCTCGACCTCGAGCGCCACAATCGCTCGCTCGAGCAGATCGTCAACGAGCGCACGCAGCGGCTCTTGCAGAGCGAGAAGGTCGCGACCATGGGCTCGCTGCTCGCGGGCGTGGCCCACGAGCTGAACAATCCGCTCGCGGTCGTCATGGGGCAGGCGCACCTCCTGCGCGGGATGGCCACGGACCGCTCACTGATCGAGCGCGCCACCAGGATCACCGCCGCCGCCGACCGGTGCGCCCGGATCGTGAGGAATTTCCTCGCGCTGGCCCGCCAGCGGCCGCCTGAGCGGGCGGATGTGCGACTCGATCAGGTCGTCCAGGAGGCGGTCGAGCTGCTCGCCTACGAGTTGCGTACCAGCAATGTCGAGGTCGTGCCGGAGCTGGCCGGGGATCTTCCAGTGGTGTGGGCCGACGCTCATCAGCTTCATCAGGTGGTCGTCAACCTCTTGGCGAACGCGCACCAGGCGATGCGCCGCATGGACGCGGGCCGGCGGATCACCATCCGGACGCGGCTCGAGCGCGAGCGTCTGCTCCTCGAGGTGATCGACACGGGGCCCGGCATTCCGGCCGAGATCCAGTCACGGATCTTCGAGCCCTTCTTCACGACTAAGCCCCAGGGCGAGGGCACCGGGCTCGGGTTGTCGCTGTGCAGGCGCATGCTGGAGGAGCACGAGGGTACCATCACGGTTGAGAGCGAGGTCGGCCGGGGGACGACATTCCGGATCGAGCTGCCCGTGGTGTCTCGCCCGACCGCGTCGCTCGCGGCCGGGGAGTACGAGCCGTTGCCGCCGATCGCCGGGAAGGCGATTCTGATCGTCGACGACGAGCCTGACCTCGCCGCCACGCTGGCCGAGGCGCTCG
>QHSV01000333.1 GCA_003221655.1 Candidatus Rokuibacteriota bacterium | reverse complement strand
TGGCGGAGCGGAGAGACGTCGATAGCGCCGCGGTTCACGATCCTGGTCATCGACGACGACGACCTCGTCCTGAGCATGGTTGCCGAGCTGCTCAGTGCCCATGGACATCAGGTCCTTCCGGCCCCGAGAGCTCGGGACGGCCTGGCGCTGGCCCGAGCGGAGCATCCCGACCTGATCCTCGTCGATTACCACATGCCCGAGATGGACGGTTTGGCGGTCGTCGAGCGGCTGAAAGGCGATACGGCGACCCGGAACATCCCCGTGGTGGCGTTCACGTCGGGGACGTCCGCCGATGCGAACC
>QHSV01000332.1 GCA_003221655.1 Candidatus Rokuibacteriota bacterium | reverse complement strand
CGCGCTCTTCCCCTCGCAGGTCGCCGGGCGCGGTACGTCAAAGAAGTCGAGTATCGTCGGCGCGATGTCCTGGGTGCATACCGGCTCTGTGATCTCGCCGGTACGGAACCCGCGCCCGATCAGAAGCCCGTTCTGCCAGTGATCGCCCGTGCGGTGCCCGCCGAACGCCTGACTCACGCGGCCGATCTGTGGAGAACAGAGCGTGTTGATCGGGGCGCTGTGATCCCATTCGACGAGCAGGTCAGGCATGTCTCGGAGACGAGGTCCCTCATAAAGGTCCTCCGCGCGAGCGACCCACTGGACGGCGGGTCGTCCGGTCTCGGGATTCTTCAGAGCGAGTAGCGCGTCAATGATCTCCTGGCGAAGCGCCTCGTACTCGACGCCGGGCCCGACGAGGCCCTCCGGCTCCCGGCCCTTCAGGTTGATCCTGATCGCCCCGGTCATGTTGTTGCTCGGAACGGCAAATGCCCGCATGCGACACCACGGATTGGAATCGGGGCGACCGGTCCAGCGCCGCAGGGTCGCGACTGGCTTCGGGAGCCGAGACTTCAGCTCGAGCCGGAGCTTATAGGGCAACAGGTAGCGCAGCGTCCACAGGAGGCGACCCGGCGTAGACATCGACCCCTCCGCTCGGGGTGCCGGCGCGGCGGCGCAAGCCCCGTTGACGCCCAGCCGCTCGAGCACGAGATCGAGGAGATGCGAGCCGGCGTAGTAAGGTCCCATTCCGTGGCTGAGCATAAGGAGAACGTGCGTCCCCGGCGCCACACCGCCCAGGATCGTTCCTACGCCGACGTCGATCGCGCGGTAGACGTCCCGGATGGTGGAGCGCAGCGTTTCGCTGGCCTTCCGGTCGTGTTGAGGGTGTCGCGGGTCCATGAGGTGCCAGAATTGATGGCCTGCGCAGTGGGACTCCGAGAACACTCCGAAAAAGAAGTCCCAGCGCTCGCGCTCGAGGCAATGTCGGAGCAGCGCTGTCTTCTTCTCGACGCCCGCGATCAAACGCGCCCGTAGATCCTCGCAATCCTCCAGGGAGCGACTCTCGATATCACACGTGTCGACGGGGTGACTGCCGAAGCGCCTCACGAGCTCCCCGATTAGATGCGGCGGCCAAGACGATCGCCGCCAGCACCACGGGTCGTGGGCGCCCCAGTTCGTGACGTGGATCCCGTTCAGCTTTCTGACCGGCCGGGCGAACGGCGCGTCGATCACCGCTACGCGCTTCCCCGCACGGCTCAGATGGGTCCAGAACGGCGGCACCGGGAGCCGATTGGCGTACATGCCGACTTCCAGGTCATACGTCCTGGGCTTGAGCTTCAGGTGGGAGAACATGCCGTGGCTCGCCGGGGATGTGCTCGTGAGAAAGGTTGGCCAGATGCCGCCTTCCAGGACGCCAAGTGGTGTCGCGATCGTTGCGCTGAACCCAGACTTGAGCAGGCCGGCGATCGTCGGAAGATCCCCGGCCGCAGCCCACTCTCGAACGAGCGCGCTGCTCGCGGCATCGATGCCGATGAGCACGAGTCTCGACGGTGGCATGGTCGACTATTCGGACGGGGATTATACCGGAATGGCTTCCTTGAGCTATATTACATGGATGCTTCCGGAGAGGGGATTCGTTGCGGCGTGATCAGTTAGTGATCCCACGAGTCAGCGTCGTCATTCCCACCTACAACTACGCCCGTTACGTGCCCGAAGCCATCGACAGCGTGCTCGCTCAGTCCTTTGAAGAACTGGAGATCATTGTTGTCGACGACGGATCCACGGACAAGACCGCAGAGGTCCTCCGTGCCTTCGGCGGGCAGCTCCGCGTCATCCGTCAGGAACGCCGTGGGCTTTCCGCCGCGCGAAACACAGGGATTCGCGCGGCGCGCGGTCAGTACCTGGCCTTCCTCGATTCTGACGATCTGTGGCTACCCGAGAAGGTGTCGCTGCAGGTCGCTCGACTGGATGCCGAGCCGGAAGTGGGGCTTGTATACGCCGAGACGCTCTTGTTCGACGATTCCACCCCGGCGACGCTGACCCCCCACAGCTACTGGGCCTCGCATCCGTCTGGGAAGATCCTGCCCTGGCTCGTTCGCCAGAACGTCATTCCTTCGCCGACGCCTATGGTGAGGCGTGAACTCTTCGAACGGGTCGGCCTGTTCGACGAGACGCTAAGCGCGTGCGAAGACTGGGACATGTGGATCAGGATCGGGCGGGTGTGCGAGATCGCCTACGTGAATCGAGTGCTGGCCAAGTATCGTCAGCACCGAGAGAATATGTCGCTCGATTCCGATCGCCTCATGATGAACGGGCTCCGCGTTCTCGAAAAGGCGTTCTCCGCCCCCGATCCCTCGCGGGAACTCCACGGGCTCCGGCGTACCGTGTTCAGCCGGTGGTACGCGGACTTTGGGCTCGGCCGATTCCATAAAGGGCGGTATGCGCAGGCGCGGAGGGACCTGATCCGCGCGGTCACCCTTGACCCGCGACTGCTGTTCTATCGGAACACGGCGGCCGTCCTCTCGATCTGTCTACTCGGATCGGCCGCGGCCAGAAAGCTCCGTGCCCTGAAGAGGGCAATGGGGAGGCATGACGTCTCTACTTGGGCGAGCAAGTCTGCACCCATCGGATCCAAATCGACTCACTCCACGGGCGTCATGACGGCGCGAGCCGAGAGTGGGGCAGCGGAGGGTGAGTAAGGCGAACGCGCTGGTGGCCGGCCGCGACGGCAGCCACGAGCGTGGGGTGCCCGGCAGCGCCGAAGAGGTTGTTTACAACGCTGAGAGCCGTGTTAGACGGCCGCGTGAGCTGCTCGCCGTCCTCTGCCGGGATCTCGTGGCGTCCCGTGAGCTGGCATGGCGCTTCATGGTGCGCGACCTCCGCGCCCAGTACCGGCAGGCGGCCCTCGGTGTGGTGTGGGCGTTCGTGCCGCCGCTCTTGCTCGCCGTCGCGGCCACTCTGGCGAGCCGGGCACAGGTCATCAACGTCGGCGCGACCGACCTTCCGTATCCCGCCTACGTGATGTTCAGCACCGCTTTATGGCAGACGTTCGTGGAGGCACTGCACGGCCCCTCGCAGGCGGTGGCGAGCGCGAAGGCGATGCTCGCCCGGATCGCCTTCCCGCGCGAGGCCATCGTCCTGGCCAAGGTCGGCGAGGTGCTCGTGAACTTCGGCGCCAAGCTGCTCCTGATCGCGGCTCTGTTCCTGTGGTTCGGGATCCCGGTGAGTTGGACGGCCCTCTTGGCGCCCGTCGCCGTGCTCGAGCTGGTGTTGCTCGGGACGTTGCTGGGCGTCCTCGTCGCGCCGTTCGCGGTGCTCTATCAGGATGTGTCGCGGGCGCTGATGCTTGCCACCGGGTTCTGGCTCTTCCTCACGCCGGTCGTGTACCCGATGCCGGGAGCCGGTGCGTTTGGCACGGTCGTCCGGCTGAACCCGGTGACGCCCGTGCTCGTGACGGCGCGGGAGCTGGCCACGACCGGGGCCGTCAGCGACCCGTGGGGATTCACGGCGGTGTGCGTCGCGACCCTGGTGGGCCTGCTAGTCACCTGGGTGGTGTTCCGACTCGCCATGCCGTTCGCCATCGAGCGGGCAGGGTCGTGACGCCGCAGGGAAGCGGCACGTGACGGGGACGTCGCCGGGAAGCGATCTCGTGCTCAGCGTGGACCGGGTTTCGAAGCGGTTCTGCCGGGATTTCAGACGCTCGCTCCGTTACGGCCTCCGGGACATCGCCTCGGAGCTCCTGGGCCGACGAAGACCCGTGGAGAGCCTGCGCACCGGCGAGTTCTGGGCGCTACGCGAAGTGAGCCTCGGGGTGCGTCGGGGCGAGGCCGTCGGCCTGATCGGGCCGAACGGCGCTGGAAAAACGACGCTGCTACGCCTGATCAGCGGGCTGATCAATCCGGACGGGGGCTCACTGACGGTCCGGGGTCGGGTGGCCCCGTTGATCTCGCTCGGAGTTGGCTTCAATCCCGTCCTGACAGGCGCCGAGAACATCTTCGTGATAATGACGATCCTCGGCCTGACGAAGAAAGAGATCGACCGGCGATTCGCCGAGATCGTGGACTTCGCGGAGATCGGCGACGCGCTCCAGGCGCCCGTCCAGACGTACAGCTGGGGCATGACCGCACGGCTCGGTTTCGCGTGCGCCGTGCACGGGGCACCCGACATCCTGGTCATCGACGAGGTGCTGGCCGTCGGGGATACCCGGTTTCGGGTGAAGTGCTATCGGCGGCTCGCGACGATGCGCGATGCGGGCGCGGCCTTCGTGCTGGTGTCGCACAACCCGCTCGCGATCCTCTCCGTCTGCGACTCGGCGACCTATCTTTCCGCGGGGCGCGTCCTCGCGCAGGGTCCGCCCCGGAGTGTCGTCGCCCGCTACGAGGAGGAGATGGCCGGCAATGGGGCGATTCCAGACGGCGCGGCCGCCCGCGCAGTGGAGGGCTCCGGAGCTCGCATCGAGTCGGTGGTGTTCAGGGATCCTGCTGGGAACGCGCTGGAGCGGCTGGTCAGCGGGGAGCCGGCGGAGTTGTGGGTGAGAGGACGCGCCGAGCGGACGCTCGAGGCCGTCAGCGTCGCGGTCCTCGTGCGCGAGGCGACCGAGGGGGGGGCGCTGATCTTCGAGCTCCAGAGCCGGGACGATGCCGGGCCGATGGAGGTCCCAACGGGAGAGTTCGCGATCCGGGTCAAGCTTCCCTACTGTGGCCTGAACGCCGGGCTGTATTCGGTGCAGGTCAGCCTGATGGAAGGGCACTTTCTCTGGATGCTCGATCAGAGCCCGACGCGGATATTCCGCGTCGGGGGCCGGGAAGGTACGAGCCAGTGGCTCTTCTACCAGCCGAGGGGGTGGGAGCTACTGACCGGTCTCGACCTGCACTGAGCGGGGCAAGGGATTGGGCTTTCGTACCGGTCGAGGATGATGATGGCATTGAGGCATCTGCCCCAATCCCTTCGTTTTGCCTGGGGTGCGAGTTCGGCGACATCAGGGAAATGGTTCGGAACGGCGGGGTGGAACGGACCCTGCGCACACTGCGTGACGCAGGGGTGTATGTCACCTACGATGAGTACAGAGCCCGCGCGCCGATCGTCCGCGCGAGTGGTGTCATCCCTCTGCGGCCACGCGCCTTTGACAATCCATTCCTCAGTCATTACTACAAGGCCAAAAGCAGCGGCACGACTGGGCGGCCGGTCGTTGTCAACATCGACCTGCACCACCTTGCCGATCAGGCAACTTATGATCTGCTAACTCGGCACGCCCACGGTGTGGTGGGGGTGCCTGAGGCTCTCTGGCGAGGCACTCTTCCTGACGGCAGCGGAATCGGCACAATCCTTCGCGGTGCTCGCATCGGCAATGTTCCGCGGAAGTGGTTCTCACCCATCGGCGCCACGGGGGATCGGAGGGCAGCGTTTAAGCATCGTTTTGTCACACAGTTCGTGGTGCTCATGGGACGCGTGTGCGGTGTGCCAATTCCTTGGCCGGAAACCGTCCCTCTAGACCGGGCCGCGGTTGTGGCGCAGTGGGTCGCCGGGATGCTGAAGGCTCACGGCTCCTGCCTCGTCCGCGCTCACGTCAGCATGGCTCTACGAATCTGCCTGGCGGCGCGGCAGGCGGGATTCAACCTTACGGGGGCCACGTTCCTGGGCGGCGGAGAGCCACCGACGCCCGGCAAGGTGCTGCAGATCATCGAGACGGGCGCGCGCTGGATCCCCTGGTACGTCTTCAGTGAGGTGGGGCGCGTTGGAATGGGATGCGCCCGGCCGGTGGACGGCAAC
This sequence comes from Candidatus Rokuibacteriota bacterium, assembly GCA_003221655.1. Taxonomy (GTDB): domain Bacteria; phylum Methylomirabilota; class Methylomirabilia; order Rokubacteriales; family CSP1-6; genus AR31. Next base: position 4,726 of record QHSV01000332.1, on the reverse strand, counting down.
GACCTCCACTTTCGCAAGGACGGCCTCGCGCTGATCCAATATCCCCGTCCTGTCCTTGGATCGCGGATCGTCAATGCCTTCTACTTCACCACTTTGCTGCCGACGGCGCCGAAGGTCCTCCTCAATGTGGAGAGCGATGACTACGGCGTGATAGAGCAGCGCTCCTGCGGCTGCCTCTTGGAGCAGTACGGGTTCACGGACCACCTGCGCCAGGTCCGCAGTTTTCGCAAGCTGACGGGCGAGGGGGTGACGTTGGTGGGCAGCGATATGGAGCGCATCCTCGACGAGGTGCTGCCTGCGCGTTTCGGCGGCAGCCCTCTGGACTACCAATTCCTCGAAGAGGAGGATGCCGACGGATTCACCCGGCTGACGCTGGCGGTGAGCCCGAAGGTTCAGATTGCCGACGAGGCCGCCGTGGTGGAGGTCGTGCTCCGGGCACTGGGAGGCGACAACGTTCGCTCACTATTGGAGCAGGCAAAGACGCTTCGCGTCAAACGGATGGAGCCTATATCCAGCTCGCGAGGGAAGATACTCCCACTGCATCTGTTGTCTCGATTCGAAGCGTCCGACAAGGATACGACGGACGGGGATGCCTAGAACCGGGTCAATGACTTCCTGATTCCGAAGCGATGAGACCGCACCTGGGACTTGTGATAGAAGTTTCAGAGTGCGTCCTGCCGCTCGTCGCTGGCTGATCGTGGCCGCCCTGTTCACGGTCATCTACGGAGTGTCGACCCCGCTCGCCGCCTTCGGCGTCTTCCTCCCCGTCTTTGCCGAAACCTTTGGCTGGAGCCGCGGCGCCATCGCGACGGCACTCTCGACGAATTTGCTCCTCGGCGGTCTCGCCGGCTTCGCCATCGGCGCCCTGGCGGATCGCCATGGCCCCCGCGTCATGCTCGTCATCACGGTGGTTCTCGCCGGCACGGCGTTCGCGCTCGTGTCCACGGTGCACTCGCTGTGGCAGCTCTACCTTCTCGTCGGCGTGCTGGGCGGGATCGGCATGTCGAGCTTCTACTTGCTCGGCACCACCACTGTCACGCGCTGGTTCGGCGAGCGTCGCGGGCTCGCGCTGGCCCTCGTCCTGGTGGGGTTCAACCTCGCGTACATCTCGGGCGGGCCCTTGGCGGCGTGGCTCATCGAGCGGGTCGGCTGGCGCGCCGCGTACGCCCTGCTCGGCGGCGTCTGCGGGCTGATCACGATGCTCGCGGCGCTGACCGTGCGTCTGCCGCGCGTCGGCGAGGCTGCCGAGCCTCGCGCTGCCTCCACGCGGACCGCGGCTCCAGGCGCCGCACCCAGTTCGACGCTCGCCGAGGCGCTCGGAGACCCACGCCAGTGGTACTTGAACGTCGCGTGGCTCCTGCTCGGCGCGCTCTCGCTGATGGTCTCCGTGCACATCGTGTCCTTCGCGCACGACCAGGGGATCAGCCTCGCCGGAGCGTCGCTCGCGCTCACCGCCTACGGTACCGGCGCGGTGAGCGGGCGAGTCGCTTCTGGCCTCGTGTCCGACCGGATCGGCACCGTCACGACGATCCGCCTCGGGTATGTTTTACAGCTGCTGGCGCTGGTGGTGCTCCTCGGACTGTCCTCACGCGAGGCGCTCTTCGGCTCGCTGCTGGTGCTCGGCGTCGGCTTCGCGGTGACGGACACGATGCTCGCGAAGGCCGTGCCCGAGGTATTCGGGACCCGGGCGCTCGGCGCCATCCTGGGCGTGCTCAATCTCGGCTGGCGCTGCGGGGCCGCGCTGGGTCCCGCGGCCGCCGGCTTTCTCCACGATGTGACCGGCTCGTACGTCATCCCGTTCGGCGCCGCGCCGATCGCTGTGCTGGCGAGCTGGGGGCTGTTCGCGCTAGGCTCGTCGCGCCGACACGCCTGAGCGCAGGCGCCGAACGCTAAGAAGGGAGACTTCGCGATGGACTGTTGTGGTCACGAGGGACCCGGTGGTGGTGATGCGCGGTTCGACATCCAGAAAGTGGCCGAGGGCGTATACGCCGCTGTGGCGGCGCCCGCGTACAAGGTGAACTGCAACACGGCCATCATCGAAAACGACGATGGCGTGATGATCGTCGACACGCACTCGAAGCAATCGGCGGCCCGGGTGATCGTCGAGCGGCTGCGTGACATCACGCGGAAGCCCGTCCGGTACGTGGTCAACACGCATTTCCACTGGGATCACTGGCACGGCAACGAGGTGTACCCCGCGACCTATCCTGACGCCGAGATCGTCACCAACCAGATCACGCGTGAGGCCATGCTCATGAAAGGCCTCAAGCGCATTCAGGACCACGTGCGCCAGGGTCCCGGCGAGATCGCCAAGCTCAAAGCCGATCTCCAGGCGGCGAGTCCGTCACAGCGCACCAAGCTCGAGGCCGACCTGCGACTCGCCGAAGCCTACCTGGCCGAGGTCAAGGCGCTCAAGCCGGCGCTGCCCACGATCGCCTTCGAGCAGACGATGAAGCTCTACCGGCGCGACCGCGAGATCCACCTGCTGCATCTCGGGCGGGCCCACACGGCGGGCGACGTATTCATCTATCTACCGAAGGAGAAGGTCGTCATCACGGGGGACGCGATGATCGGTTGGACGCCCTTCATGGGCGACGGCTACCCCGACGAGTGGGCGGCGACGCTCGATCGGCTCGCGCAGCTCGATTTCACCCACATCATCATGGGCCACGGGAATGTGACCGGTCGCGAGTGGCTCGGCACCTTCCGGAGCTACGTCCACGACATGGTCGAGGCCGTGCGCCAAGAAGCGGCCACCGGCGCCACGCTCGACGAGGTCAAGCAGCGCGTCACCGCGAAACTCGCGCCGCGATACGAGAAGCCCTTCTCCGCGTACGGCGACTATCGGCCGTGGCGCACAGGCGTCCTCGCCAACGTCGAGCGCACGTTCGCGATGGTGAGCTAGACCCTCAGACGAGCCGCTTGCGAAGGAAGACCCGGGTGTTGTTCCCGGGCCAGCCGGGGAGCTCGCCGATCACTTCATAGCCCAGCCGGCGGTAGAACGCCGGGGCCTGGTAAGTGTGCGAGTCGAGGTGCATCTGATGGCAGCCGCGAGGCTACCCCGCGTGCACGGCGTCGGCCTCGACCTCCAGCGCACGGATGGTGGCCGCGGTCGGCACCCCCGTCGCCGGGTCCCAGCCCTGCTCGACGTAGTAGTCGGTGACGACCTTGTCCTGCTGCTCGCGGGTGAGGCCCGCGTGCTTGGGCAGGGGGTCGCTGAATCGAGCCGGGAGCCGATCGTCAGCGCGGCTCATGCCCTCGCGCAGGTTGAAAAGGCGCGCCAGCGTGAGCCCGCGATGCGCGGTCGTCACCATCTCCTCGGGCGTGATGTCCCAGCCCGTGACGGTCTTGAGGATCTGCAGCGACTGGTCGTCCTCGTAGGCGAGGAAGTGGCAGAGCCCGATCTGGTTACGCAGACCGTTGCGGTTGCTGGTCTGGCGCATGTGATCACCGCCGGTGGGCGCGAGCAGATACGAGGCGCGCATGACCGGCATGTGACGCGGGTCATGCATCGCCATCTCGAGGCCCTTCACCGTCGTCAGGAACGCCTCGGAGCCGCGGCCGAGCCGCTGCGCGGCGTGCCGCGAGCCGTCCGCGAGCAGGTCGCCGACACCCCGCCGGTAGGCGATCATCTCCACCAGTTTGACGACGCCGTCGGCATCGTGGAAGCGGAGCGGCACGCCGCCGGTGTCGTCGAGGGTGAGGATGCCCTTCTCGAAGCACTCCATCGCCCACGCGAGGGTGGCGCCGAGTGAGACCGTGTCCATGCCGAGGTAGTTGCACATCTCGTTCGACTTGCAGATGGCGATCAGATCGTCGAGGCCGAGGTTGACACCGAGGGAGGCGAGCGACTCGTACTCGGGCCCGCCGTAGCGCGGATCGACGCTGTAGCGACCGAGGGGATCGACCGCCACGCGCGCCCGACCCTTGTAAACGTTCTCCGCAGCCGCGCGCGCCGCCTCTTCCTTCTCCTCGATGTGGACGACCTTCTTGCAGCGCACGGAGCACGCGTAGCACGCGCCCATCTTCACGCGGACCTGGTCGCGCACCGCGATCGCATCCACCTTGGCGATCGTATCGGCGGCGCCCAACCGATAGTTGAGAACGGGCATGCCGCCCTCGAGGCTCTTGCCCTGCATCGCGGCGCCCGTGCCGAACTCGTGGAAGGCCCGGTGCTTCTCGTCCATGGTGCCGGAGACCCACTTGGCGATCGCCAAGAGCCCGGGCTGATCGGCGATCTTCACCGGCATCTTGCCCCGCACGGCGATGGCCTTGAGGCGCTTCGACCCCATGACGGCGCCCATTCCGGTGCGGCCCGCGACCTCGTTCAGCTCGTTGGCGATGCAGGCGAAGCGGACCAGGTTCTCGCCGGCCGGGCCGATCTGGGCGACGCGGATGCGCAGGTCGCCGAGCTCCGCGAGGATCAAGTCCTCGACCTCGCCGGTGATCTTGCCCCAGAGGTGCCCGGCGTCGCGGATCTCGACGGCGCCGTCGTTGATCCAGAGGTAGACCGGGGTGGGGGAGACGCCGTGGAAGACGATCCCGTCCCAGCCGGCGCGCTTCAGCTCGGCGCCCCAGTAGCCGCCCGACTCCGACTCGCCGAAGCCGCCGGTGAGCGGCGACTTGGCGCCGACGCTATGCCGCCCGGCCCCGGGCACGGGCGCCCCCGTGAGCACGCCGGGCGCGATGACGAGAATGTTGTCCGGCCCCAGTGGGTCAGCGCCCT
>QHSV01000331.1 GCA_003221655.1 Candidatus Rokuibacteriota bacterium | reverse complement strand
ACGCGTGGCCTCGCTGAACGTGAGGTTCCGCATCTGCGTGAGCATGACGTGCTCGCTGCCCTCTCCCGCCCCGCGCACGTAGACCGGTTTCTTCGCGCAGTCCTTCGCCCGGTCGGCGCGCGTCAGGAGGACAGCGCCGCCGGCATCGGTGACGAGGCAAATGTTCAGGATGTTGAAGGGCCAGACGACGGGGCGCGAGTCGAGCACGTCCTTCACGGTAAGGGGCTCGCGGTTGCGCGCCTTCGGGTTGAGCGCGGCCCACTTGCGCGTGGAGACGGCCACCTGCGCCCACTGCTCGAGCGTGGTGCCGTGCTCGTGCATGTGCCGTGTGGTGATCAGGCCGAAGTAGGTCGGCGCCCCGCCGAAGCCGTAGGGGAACTCGAACTGGCCCGAGAGCGCGGTGTCGCGCCGTGGGGAGACGCCGACGCCCGAGCGCCCGGACTCGCCGTGGCAGACGACTGCGACGTCGCAGAGGCCGTGGTGGAGCGCGAGCACTGCGTGGCCGACCATAATGATGAACGAGCAGCCGCCGACGGTCGTGCCGTCCACGTAGCGCGGCACGACGCCGATCGCTTCACCGATGGTCGCCGGCGAGTGCTGGCCGGCGGTGAAGATCCCGTCGATGTCGGACACTTTGAGGCCGGCGTCGCGCGCGGCGTTGGTGATCGCCTCGACGTGCAGGGTGAGCTGGCTCTTGCCGGGAAGCGTGCCGATCTCATCGCTCTCGTCCACCCCGACGATGCAGACCGAGTTGCTGAGCTCCCGTATCCGTGCGAGGTCGCTCATCGCGTGCCTCCCGTGACGGGCCGGAACATCGGCAGGCTGACCTCCTCCGTGAGCTGCTCGAAGCAGACCTCCACGGGCATATCGCAGTGGATCTGCTTCGGGTCCGGCTCGATGCCGACCAGGTTGGTCAGGAGACGTGGGCCCTCTTCCAGCTCGACCATGGCGAGCACGACGGGCGTCTTCACCTTGAACGCCTTGTTCAAGATCTGGTGGGCGATCTCGAAGGAGAAGAGCCGGCCGCGGCCGGTCGCCTGCACCCAGCCGATGTCGCGCGAGGCGCAGAACGGACACGCGACGCGCGGGTACATGAAGGGCTTCCCGCAGGCGCGGCACTTGGGGATCATGAGCTTGCCGGCCCGCGCGCCCTCCCAGTAGGGTCGGCTCTCGGGCGTGATCGGATTGGGGAGCGGGCGTTCGAGGTCCATGGGCGAGGATTCTAACGCAAGCTGAGGTAAAGTACCGGCCCGAGGAGACCCCCATGGCCCGGAAGCAGGACGCGCCCAAGCCCCGGCCCGTGATCCCCGACGACGTGGACCCCCGCCATCGCTGGGACCGGCCGCTCCAGGCGCCCGGTCACACGCAGGTGGACTTCGAGGAGCGCGTGGACTTCCGTCGCCTGCACGCCTATCGCCTGGGACGCGCCCGCCAGGCATTGGCGCGCTCGGGGCTGGGCGCGCTCCTCATGTTCGACCAGTACAACATCCGCTATCTTTCGGGCACGGTCATCGGCGAGTGGGCCCGTGACAAGCTCACGCGCTGGTGCCTCCTGACCGGCAACGGAGAGCCGTGGGTGTGGGACTTCGGCTCGGCCGCCCGCCACCATCGGCTCTACACGCCGCAGATCCCGGCCCGTCAGTCCCTCGCCGGCATGGTGGGCATGCGCGGTGCCGTTTCGCCGAAGGCGGGGCTCTTCGGGAAAGCGGCGGAGGAGATTCGCGACATCCTGCGCGCCGAGGGCGTCGCCGGGATGCCGCTCGGCATCGACCTGGTGGAGCCGCCGTTCCTCTTCGCACTTCAAGAACTGGGCGTCGAGGTGCGTGACGGCCAGCAGGTGATGCTCGAGGCGCGGATGCTCAAAAGCCAGGACGAGCTGACGCTCCTCAACATGGCGGCGGCGATGGTCGACGGCGTGTACCAGGACATCTTCGAAGCGCTCAAGCCGGGCGCCCGCGAGAACGAGATCGTCGGACTCGCCACCAAGCGCCTCTACGAGATGGGCTCGGACTGCGTGGAGGCGATCAACGCGATCTCCGGCGAGCGCTGCAGCCCCCACCCCCACAACTTCACCGACCGGATCATTCGCCCCGGCGACCAGGCGTTCTTCGACATCATCATGTCGTTCGTCGGCTACCGCACGTGCTATTACCGCACCTTCAGTGTGGGCCGCGCGACGAAGCCTCAGATTTCCGCCTACAAGAAATCCCGTGAGTGGATGGACGAGGCGATCGCGCTCATCAAGCCCGGGGTCGCCACCGACAAGATCGCGCGCGCGTTCCCGAAGGCGCAGGAAATCGGATTCGACAGCGAGATGGCCGCCTTCGGACTCAACTTCTGCCACGGTATCGGCCTCGGCCTCCACGAGCGGCCGATCATCAGCCGGCTCAACTCCTTCGACGACCCGATGGAGCTGCAGGCGGGCATGATGTTCGCCGTCGAGACCTATTGCCCGGCCACCGATGGCATGTCCGCGGCGCGCATCGAGGAGGAGGTCATCGTGACGCCGAGCGGGGCACAGATCATCACGCTCTTCCCGGCCGAGGAGCTTCCGATCGCGAACCGTTACTAGCCTCGTGCGGTCTCGGAACTAAGGTAAGACTTCGCCGCAGTCGGAGGCGCCGGGCGGGTGCGGTAGGGGGCGGCGGGACCACGCGGCACGCGCTCGCTGCTCGCTGACGGCTGGGCTCCATCGGGGCGCATCGCGTCCGCATCGAGCGAGGCGGGAACGGATCCCGTCGCCCCCTACCGCACCCGCCCGGCGCCTCCGGTGGAGCGTGATCGTTAACAGAACTTCGTGGATGGGCTACTAGCCCCTCGAGGGACGAACGCATGTCCAGGGTGAAGCTCAACGGAATCGAGATCGACTACGCGGTGAGCGGGCGGGGACGGCCGGTGATCTTGAGCCATGGCTACGGGGCCACGCGGCGCATGTGGGACGGCCAGCACGCGGCGCTGGGTGACCGGTGCCGACTCGTCACCTGGGACATGCGCGGCCACGGCCAGACCGAGACTCCTGATGATCCGGCGCAGTATTCAACGGAGCTGACGGTGGCCGATACGCGGGCTCTGCTGCAGGCGCTTGGGGTGAACCGCGCGGTGGTCGGGGGTCTCTCGCTCGGCGGCTACGTGTCGCTCGCGTTCTACCTCGCGCACCCGGAGATGGTCGAGGCGTTGATCATCTGTGACTCCGGTCCGGGCTATCGGAACGCCGACGCCCGGACGGCCTGAAACACGCGCGCCCACCAGCGCGCCGCGGATCTAGAAGCGCGCGGGCTCGATGCCTTCGGCGGCCGGAGCCGCGAGATGCGCGAGGCGATGGGGCACCACCGCAGTGCTCAGGGGCTCGCGCATGCCGCGCGCGGGATGCTAGCCCAGCAGGATTCGCGCGTCATCGACGGCCTGGCGGCAATCCGTGTTCCCACGCTCGTCGTCGTGGGCGACCGGGACGGGCCGTTCCTCGCGCCCTGCCAGTACATGGCGAAGAAGATCCCGGGAGCTCGGCTCGAGATCATCGCCGGCGCGGGCCACGCGGCCAACCTCGATCAGCCGGAGGCCTTCGACCGGGTCTTGCTGGAGTTCCTGGACTCGCTCCCGTCCTGAACCGGACCGGCGGCTCAACCCCTCGGCAACCCGAGCACGCGCTCAGCGATGATGTTGCGCTGAATCTCGCTCGTCCCCGCCGAGATCGTGTACTGCCGCGCGGCGAGCACGCGGTTGAACCAGCGCGGCGCGTCCGGCACGGCCACGGAGGCCTCGTTCACCAGCACGTGCATGCCCAGGAGCTCGCCGGCGACGTCCGCGATTCGCACGCCGAGCTCGGAGCCGCTGAGCTTCAGGACGGATCCCTCGGGGCCCGGTGGCTCGCCGCGGAGCTGGCGCGTGAGGCTCCTGAGCCGCGTGTATTTGAGCGCCTCGGAGTCGATGGCGAGCTGGGCCAGTCGCTGCCGGATCCCTGGGTGCTCCCATGCCGGCCGCCCGTCGATCGCCACCTGCCGCGCGAGCGCGATCAGCCGGGCGATCTGCGCCGTGTGGCTCCGGCCACCCGCCGAGTGGCGCTCGTACATGAGCGTGGTGGTCGAGACCTTCCAGCCCTGGTTGATCGGCCCGAGCAGGTTCGCCTTCGGCACGGGCACGTCGGTGAAGAAGACCTCGTTGAAGTGATGGTGGCCGGTCATCAGGACGAGCGGCCGCACGGAGATTCCCGCCGTCGTCATCGGGACGAGGAGGCAGCTGATCCCCTCGTGCTTCGGCGCATCCGGGCTCGTGCGGACCAGCAGGATGATCCAGTGCGCGAAGTGCGCGCCCGACGTCCACACCTTCTGGCCGTTGACGACGAAGTGGTCGCCCTGATCGACGGCGCGCGTACGGAGGCTCGCCAGATCGGAGCCGGCGCCGGGCTCGGAGAAGCCCTGGCACCAGATCTCGTCGGCGTTGAGGATCGCGGGGAGATGGCGGCGCTTCTGCTCCTCGGTGCCCCAGTGGATGAGAGTCGGGCCCACCAGGTTCAGGCCCATGTTGCCTGGTAAGACGGGCGCGCGGGCCGCGGTGTACTCCTCGTCCCAGATGACCCGCTCGATCAGCCCAGCGTCGCGCCCCCCGTACTCCTTGGGCCATGTAATGCCGACCCAGCCCGCCGCGTGCATCGCCTGTTGCCAGACGCGACGGCGCTCGAACGTCTCCCTATCGGACGCCACACGGTCATCGGAGGCGTCGTCCAGGCACAGCTCGGGCGGAAGGTTCGTCGCGAGCCAGTCGCGGAACTCCTTCCGGAAGCTCTCGTGCTCGGCGGCGAATTCGAAGTCCATGGCGGATTCGAGCCGAGGCTAGTCGGCCCGCCCCGCCGGTGTCAAGCGCTTCGGGTATGATTCAACGATGGCGCACGGACACAGCCGGCCCGGACGTCACGGCAACCCGACCGATCTGGCCGGCATGATCAAGCGACAGCTCGATCCGAAGCGCGCGGTGTGGCAGAAGCCCGTCCGCGTCGTGGACGCCCTCGGGCTCCGGCGCGGTCAGGTGGTCGCCGAGATCGGGTCGGGTCCCGGGTACTTCACGCTGCGGCTCGCGCGGGCGGTCGGCCCGTCCGGGCACGTCTACGCGGTCGACGCGGAGCCCACGCTGCTGGAGGTGCTGCGCGCGCGCCTTCGCCGGGCCGGCCTCCACAACGTCACGCCCGTCCTCGGGCTCGGCGACGACCCGCTGCTGCCGGCCGGCGCGTGCCACCTCGCGGTGATCGTGAACGCGTACCATCACTTCGCGGACGGCCCGGCGCTCCTGCGCCGTCTCGCCCGCTCGTTGGTCCCGCGCGGGCGCGTCGTGAACATCGATTGGGACACGCGCGAGACGCCGGTGGGTCCGCCCCTCGAGCGGCGCATTCCGTCGGAAGCGTTCGTGCGCGACGCTCGGCGCGCCGGGCTCGCTCTGATGGGCGAGCGCAGCCTCCTGCCGCACCAGTATTTTCTCGTGCTCGGACGCCGTCGAGCCTCGCGCGCGCCGTCGTAATCGAATTCGCGCTTGAATGTTCGGGAACGGGAGTGTAGAGTCCGCTCGTTCGCGGGACATCGCAAGACATCGAAACACGGGAGAGTGTGACGACACGGCAATGCATCTCTTGCTCCTCCGCTCGCTGCTCCGGGAGATGATCGCGGACCTCACCGGACCCGCGTCCACGGTGGACGAACCTACGCGAGGGGGCATGACTCGCTACTTGATCGTCGTCGCACGGACGGAGCCCGCGGTCTACGAGCACCTCCGCAATCGCCACTTCGGCGACCCCAAGGTCCGGGTGATGCTGGACCGGCGCGGCGCCAACGATGTCGAGATGATCGATGGCCCGCTGCCGGTCGAGCGCCGGCGCCGCCGGTCGTCGCTCATGACCGGAGCGTCCCACGAGCTCGTCGCACTTGCTCAGGAGAACACGGTCCAGCCCCCGACTCGTAACCCGCAACCCCGCGCTTCCTACGAGGAGGCACCACGCCACATGAGCCAGATCGAGACGATCGACGACGCGCAGCGGACTACCCGCTGGCTCGCGGAAAGCCAGTACCAGCTCAGCCATGTGATCCCATCGCTGGTCGATGAGCGCGATCGTTTGCGGCGCGCGCTCGAAGCGAGAGAGCAGGAGTGCGAGCGGCTCGGTGGAGAACTGGGTGAGCTTCGCAGGACTCACGGCGCGCTCCAGGGCGAGCTCGATGCATTGCGCGGCGAGCGGACGACGATGGCCGAGGCCTTCGGCGGCGTCGTGGACCTGCTGGGGCAGCTCCAGCGACCGCTGGCCGACATCGCGCACCGCCTCCAGACGGTCCAGCCCGTCGCCGTCGGTACGCAGCAGCGGGACTAGGCGCTCGCGCCGCCTCGCGACGGACGACGCGAGGCGACGGGCGGAGGTTCGTCGCTGTCGGAACCGCGCTGGTGGTGTGTCTTGAGTTCATAAGCTCGCCGGTCGCGCTTCTGTCCCGTATGATGCGGGCATGGAACGAACAACCGCCAGGCGCCCTCGCCGCGGCGGCGGCGAGAAAGCGAGCCCCGCCGGAGACGCCCCCGTTCGCACGGAGCTGACGGTGGCGCCCGCTGTCGAGGTCGAGCTGCTCGTGCCCGGCGAGCCGCCAGAACCCTCGTTCGCCGCGCGCGTCCCTCCACCGGCGCCGGAGCGGCACCGGCCGACGGCCCGCCACGCGATCTTCTTCGACGTCGAGAACACGAGCCACCCCGCGCACATCGAACGTGTGATCGAGCGCCTCGCCATCGACCATCTGGGCCGGAGCACCGAATTCGTCGCCGTCGGCAACTGGCGCGTGATCGGCCACGAGACGGCGCGCCTGCTCGCCCGCCACGGAGCCCAGCTCGTCCACAGCGCGCCCTCCACCGGCGTGCGCGACTGGAGTGACCTCCGCATTGCGGTCAGTGCCGGAGTGTGGCTCGCCGGCGCGCGCCCGGGCGACGTGCTCGAGATCGTCTCGGACGACCGAGCCTTCGACGCCGTCGGGGATGTGGCGGCGGCGCTGGGCATTACCTTCCACCGGCTCACCGCTCGTACGCTCGGTGGTGTGTCGCCGGCGGAGCCGAGCCATGCCGTGCCGGCGACCGAGAGGGGCCAGCGTCGCGGTCGTCGGGGCCGGCGTGGCGGCCGGGCGCCAGCGGCGAGCGCTGAGACGCGACGGGCCGAGGCCGGCCGCCAGGAGCCGGAAGGCGACCAGCCAGTAGAGGCGCACACCGCGCCGCACGATGAGCTCGTGCTCGTCGTCCGCGAGCTGGCCGAGCGCACACCGAACGGCGCCGTCCTCATCGACAACGTGGCGCGCACGCTCAAGGCACGAGGCTTCAGCCGACCGCCCGGCTCGCCCAGGCTGGTGACGCGGCTCCGGCGCATCAAGGAGCTGTCGGTGAGCCCGACGGGCATGATCACGCTGGGTCCGGGCGCGCTTCATGTCGAGCCCGCTCCGCCGGCGCTGGTCGACGCTCCGGGCGAGGCCGCAGCGGCGCCGAAACGGGCCCGCCGTTCTCGACGAGGCGGACGTCGCCGGCGTCGCACGACCCCGGCCGCGGGTTCGTAGCCCGGGGAGCGGACGCCGCGCGTTGGGGGTGTGGGGGGGGCCATTTCGGGGCCCCCCACGTCACTGAACGAGAATCGCCTTGGCGCGTTCGCGGATCGCGTCGGGGAGCGGGGTGGGCCGCCGCGCGTCCATATCGAGGTGGACGCCGAGCTGCTCGAGCGTCGCGACGCGCTCGGCGGTGCGTTCGTTCGTCATCACGTGGAGGAGACGCATCGAGGAGGTGCCGACGTGGACGAGTGCCGAGCGCACGCAGACCGGGTCGCCCGGACGGAGCGCGCCGCCGAGTTCGAGCTGGAACTCGAACGTCGAGAAGCCGCGGCGCTCGGCTCGCATGTAGCCCGGCGTGATCCCCAGGGCCGCCGTCGCGTGACCGTTGGCCGCCGAGAAGCGGTGGATGTAGTGCAGGGGCGCGATCTGGCCGAGGACGTCCACTTCGCCGGCCTTCACCGTGTCGCGCGAGCTGTCGCGGAAGCCCTCGAGTCCGCGGGGCCGCGGGCGGCGCTCGCGCGGGGGACCGTCCCACTCGACGCGCCGGCGCTCGGCCGCCCGCCGCTGCGGCGGCGTCAACGCCCGGGCGGCGTGGCGCTTCGTGTCCACGTGATGCACGCGCTGCTCGACCGTCGTGCAGACGTCGCCCGTCTCGGAGTTGTAGAGCTTGTGGCCCAACACGAGGGCGTCCGGCTCGACGGCGAGGACGCCGCTCGCGACGTGCATGATGTCGCCGACGCGGAGCTCGTGGAGATAGCGTACGTAGCAGTCGGTGGTCACGCAGAGGCGCCCTCGGCGCCGGGTGTACTCGGCGCCGATCCCGAGCGTGTCGAGTAGCCCGAGCGCGGCGTCGTCGAAGCGCGCGAAGTAGTACGCGACCGTGAGGTGGTCGTTGTGGTCCACCTCCCAGCGGTAGACGATGCCGCGGTACGTTTCGAGCCAGCCGTTCACCGTGGCCTCCTTCGCTACGCGGAAAAGCGGCGACCGAGGGTCGTCCACGGGCGACCGAGGGTCGTCCACGACAGACGACCGCGGTTAGCCTACACGAGTCGGTGAGGCTTCGAACT
>QHSV01000255.1 GCA_003221655.1 Candidatus Rokuibacteriota bacterium | reverse complement strand
TGGACCCTTCGATCGCCGCCGCCCGCGCGCTCGGCCCGAAGACAGTGAGGCCGGCGGCGGCGAGCCGATCGGCGAGCCCGGCGACGAGCGGCACTTCCGGCCCGACCACAGTGAGGTCGATGCGCTCGCGCCGGGCGAACGCGACGAGCTCGTCATGCGAGTCCACGCCGATGTCGACGCACGACGCGTGGCGTGCAATCCCGGGATTGCCTGGGGCCGCGAACACCGTGTCGATCAGCGGGCTCTGGGCAATTTTCCAGGCCAGCGCGTGCTCTCGACCCCCGCCGCCCACCAGTAGGATTTTCATGGTAGCGAGTGCCGTGAGCTCGGCTTGGACCGAGGGTGGCCTGAGATCGACGCAAGCCGGCTCCGACACGCCCGTTCTGGCCGAGACGCGACCCGGCCCCGCACGGCCGTTCTGCCCGTGGGGCGACCCGGCTCCGCACCCGGGGACGCGGACTGGCTCCGCTTCACGGGGTCGCCTCGGGGGGCTCGACGACCTCCAGATGGGCCCGTGCGATGCGCGCCCAGGGACTGCCGGAATCGAGCTCGAGGTAGCGCTGCCAGTGCTTGATGGCCTCACCATCGCGGCCGTTGCGCGCCAGGGCTCCGGCGAGGTTGAAGTGGGCGTCGGCGTAGTCGGGCGAGAGCGCGAGCGCTCGGCGATAGTCGACGATCGCCTCGTCGACTGCGCCGCGGTCCTCGTGGAGCGAGCCGAGGTTGTAGGCGGCCTCACAGCACCGGGAATCCTGGTCGAGCGCCGAGGTATACGCCGTCTGCGCTTCATCGTAACGGCCCATGCGATGCAGCAGCAGACCGAGGTTGTTCCAGGCGGCGGCGTATGTAGAGTCGATCGCGACGACCCGGCGGTAGGCGCCGATTGCGTCCTCCCATTGGGCCGGATCGCCGTCCCACTCGCTGGCACGCTCGAACCACGTCTCGGCCTGATCGGCGGGCGGCGCCAGCGGACGCACGAGACCTGTGGACAGCGTGGCAGCGGCCGCCGCCGCGAGACCGCCAGAATCGAGTGCCAGCACCATCTGGCCCGTTCGCGGGTCGAAGCGGACACGATCGGACTGGGCGACCAGCCGATCTCCCTCCACGGTCAGCCGTAGCTCGGCCAGCGGATGCTCGAGGCCCGGGTGCTGTCGCCGCAGCGCGGTCAGTGCCGCCCGGATCTGACGCACGGACGCCCCGGCGTCGAGCAGCGCGCTCGCGGCGCGCAGCGCAAGGAGGTCGCGGAACGTGTAGCCGGAATCTCCCCGCAAGAGTTCCAACCGGCGGAGCTGGCCAGCGCGCCGCGGTGTGAGCGTCAGGATCCGGGTGAGCTCCCGGACGCCATAGATCCGCTCGGGCTGGCTCATCGGAAGCCTCGGCTAGTGGCGGAAGTGACGGATGCCCGTGAACACCATCGCCAGGCCGTGCTCGTCGGCTGCGGCGATGACCTCTTCGTCACGCAGCGAGCCGCCGGGCTGGATCACGGCGGTGACGCCGGCCCGCGCGATCACGTCGAGCCCGTCCCGGAACGGGAAGAACGCGTCGGACGCGCACACCGTGGCGGCCGTCTCGAGGCCGACCTCCTGGGCGCGCATCACCGCCAGCCGCGCCGAGTCGACGCGGTTCATCTGGCCGGCGCCCACGCCGATCACCTGGCCGGCCGTCGTGAGCACGATCGCATTCGACTTCGCGTGCTTCGCGACGCGCCAGGCAAACCGGAGCGCTTCCCGCTCGGCGGCGGTCGGGGCCCGCTTCGACACGGTCTGAAGCCGCAGCGTCCAGCGTGCGATTGACGCCGACGATCCCGCCGTAGATCGACACCGGGTCAGACGCCTTCGCCCGAACCATCGCCGCGCCGACGGTGCCGCCGAGCGCGGCGCCGCACGGGTTCGTGTGCTTGACGACGACGGCCGCGGGCTCGTCGAACTCGAGCAGGAGCGAAAGGGCCGCCGAGAAGTCCAAAAGGTTGTTGTAGCCGAGCTCCGGCCCGTGGAGCTGTTTCATGCTCCCGACACCGACCGGGGGTGCATCGACCTGACGGTAGAAGCCCGCGGTCTGGTGCGGATTCTCACCGTAGCGCAGCGAGAGCACCCTGGCGGCGTCGATCCGAAGCGTGCTCGGGAACGCCGCTGCCGCAGAACCGATCGATCCGAGAGGATGCGCCTCGCCCCCCTCCGAGGCGAGATACGCGGCGATGGCAGCGTCGTACTGCGCGGTCCGGTCGAACGCTTCCCGCGCGAGCCGGTAGCGCGTCGCTTCGCCGAGGGACGCGCCACTGGCGCGAAGCTCGTCAAGGACCGGCTGGTACTGTGAGGGCGAGGTGACGACGCCGACGCTCGCATGATTCTTCGCCGCGGACCGGATCATCGCCGGGCCGCCGATGTCGATGTTCTCGATCGCTTCCTCTCGCGTGACGTCGGGGCGCGCCACGGTCTGCTCGAACGGATAGAGCGCCGAGACGACGAGGTCGATTGGGGCAATTCCATGCTTCTCGAGCGCGGCGAGATGCTCGGGCACATCCCGGCGGGCGAGGAGCCCTCCGTGGATTCCCGGATGGAGCGTCTTGACCCGACCGTCGAGCATTTCCGGGAACCCGGTGACGTCCGACACCTCTCGCACCGCTACCCCGGCCTCGCGGAGGAGCTTCGCGGTGCCCCCGGTCGAGAGAATCTCGACGCCGAGCGCGGCGAGCGCCTGGGCGAACGCGACGATCCCGGTCTTGTCGTGGACGCTGATCAGAGCCCGGCGGACCTTCATCGGATGATCACCCTCCGTCCCACCACCTCGAGACGTCCCTCGGCGAAGAGGCGCACGGCCTCCGGATACAGGCGGTGCTCCTCGACGAGAATACGCGCAGACAGCGACTCCTCCGTATCGTCCGGCTGCACGAGCACACTCGTTTGTAAGATTATCGGCCCGGTGTCCACCGGCCCGTCGCCGATGAAGTGGACCGTCGCCCCGGCGACCTTCGCGCCGTGCTCGAGGGCCTGTCGCTGCGCGTGAAGACCGGGGAATGCGGGCAGGAGCGATGGATGGATGTTCATGGCGCGTCCGGCGAACGCCCAGACGTAGGCCGGCGAGAGGATCCGCATGAAGCCGGCGTTGCAGACAAGATCGACCTGACGAGCCGTGAACTCCCGGACGAGCGCCAGGTCGAAGGCCTCGCGGTCGGCGAAGTCCTTGGGATTGACGAACAGTGCCTCGACGCCCGCCGCCCGCGCGCGATCCAGCGCCACCGCGCGCTCTCTGTCCGAGATCACGACGACCACCTCCGCCGGATAGTCGCGTCTTGCGGAGGCGTCGAGAAGCGCCTGGAGGTTCGAGCCACGCCCCGAGGCGAGGACTCCGACCCGGAGGCGGCCCGCCGCGGGCGTCACGCCACGAGCTCCACGCCCCGCTCGCCCGCGACGACCTCGCCCAGGCGGACGACCTGCTCGCCCGCCTCCCGCAGGAGGCGAGCCGCCGTCTCCGCCGCCGCCGCCGGGACGATCACGACGTAACCGACCCCCATGTTGAAGGTCTGGAACATCTCCGCGTCTTCCACGTTGCCCGCTCGCCGGAGCGCCTCGAACACGGCCGGCACTGGCCACGAGCTCTTGTAGATGCGCGCGCGGCATCCCGGCGGGAGCACCCGCGGGACGTTGCCGATCAGGCCGCCACCAGTAATATGGGCCATCGCCCGCACCTCGACGGCTTCCAGTAGCTTCTGAATCGAGCGAACATAAATGCGCGTCGGCTCGAGCAGCTCGTCGCCCACGCTCCGACCAGTACCCGGGAACGGGTCGAAGACGCCGAGCCGCATCACGTCGAAGACGATCCGCCGCGCCAAGCTGAAGCCGTTCGAGTGCAGACCGGAGGAGGCGAGGCCGATCACGGCGTCGCCCGGACGGACGGCCGAGCCATCGATCAACCGCGTCCGCTCCACGACTCCCACGGCAAAGCCCGCCAGGTCGTACTCGCCGGGAGCGTGTGAGTCGGGGTGCGCCGCCATCTCGCCGCCGACCAGCGCACATCCCGCCTGCCGGCAGCCTGCCGCGACGCCGCCCACGATGGCCTCGATCTGCTCGGGATCGAGACGACCGATCGCGATGTAATCGAGGAAGTAGAGCGGTTCCGCCCCGTGGACGAGGACGTCGTTCACGCCCATCGCGACCAGGTCGATGCCGACGGTATCGTGGCGGCCGGCCAGGAACGCGACCTTGAGCTTCGTTCCCACGCCGTCGGCGGACGAAACCAGGACGGGTTCGCGGTACTTCGAGGGCACGCTGACGAAGCTCGCAAAGCCGCCGACCCCGCCGATCACCTCGGCCCGGCTCGTCGCGCGCGCCAGCGGCGTGATGCGGCGTACCGCGTCCTCGCCCGCGTCGATATCGACGCCGGCCTCGCGGTAGGTGAGCGGTTTCACGTCAGCCGTCGAAGAGCCGAAGCTGCGGCGTCGACTCGGGCTCCATGCCCACGCGGTAGTTCCCGGTGAAGCAGGCGTGGCAGAACTGTCCCGGGTCGGAGCCGGTCGCCTTCAGCATCCCGTCGAGCGAGAGGTAGCCGAGAGAGTCGGCGCCGAGGTAGCGGCGGATCTCCTCGGGGCTGTGGCTCGAGCCGATCAACTCCTTCCGCGTCGGCGTGTCGATGCCGTAGTAGCACGGCCACTGGATCGGCGGCGACGAGATGCGCACGTGGACCTCGCGCGCGCCGGAGCTCTGGATCATCCGCACGATCTTGCGACTGGTCGTGCCCCGTACGATGGAGTCGTCGACCACCACGACGCGCCGGTCGGCGAGCATTTCGCGCATCGGATTGAGCTTCACCTTGACGCCGAAGTGCCGGATCCCCTGCTTGGGCTCGATGAACGTCCGGCCGACGTAGTGGTTGCGGATCAGCCCCATCTCGTAAGGCGTCCCCGCTTCCTCGGAGTATCCGAGCGCCGCGCTCGTGCCGGAGTCCGGGACGGGGATGACGATGTCCGCCTCCACCGGGTACTCGCGCGCAAGCTGTCGCCCCAGCGCCTTGCGCACCGTGTGGACGTTGCGTCCCCACAGGATCGAGTCGGGGCGGGCGAAGTAGACGTACTCGAACACGCACTGGAGCCGCTCGCCGGCCGGGAACGGGCGAACCGACCGGGCACCGGCGTCCGAGACGATCAGAAGCTCACCCGGCTCGATGTCGCGGTCCCACTTCGCCTCCATGAGGTCGAGCGCGCACGTTTCAGAAGCGACCACCTGGGCGTCGCCGAGGTGTCCGATCGTCAGCGGGCGGAAGCCATACGGGTCGCGGATCGCGTACATCGCGTCGAGTGTCAGGATCAGGAGCGAGTAGGCGCCCTTGACCTGCGAGAGCGCGTAGGCGATCTGCTCCTCGAGCGGCCCCGCCGGCGCGCGCGCCAGGAGATGCAGGATGACCTCGGTGTCGGAGTTCGACTGAAAGATCGCGCCGTCGCGCTCCATCTGCCGGCGGAGCGTCTCGGCGTTCGTGAGGTTCCCGTTGTGGGCGATCGCGATCGGGCCCCGCGCGGTGGTCGCCGTGATCGGCTGGGCGTTCCGGAGATTCGAGCTTCCGGAGGTCGAGTAGCGCACGTGGCCGATGGCGCGGTGGCCGGACAGGCGCCTGAGCCGTTCGGGGCTGAACACGTCCGCCACCCACCCCATGTGCTTTTCGGTGTGGAAGCTGGTCCCGTCGGTGGTCGCGATGCCGGCGGATTCCTGTCCGCGATGCTGGAGTGCGTAGAGGCCGAGGTACGTCACGTTCCCGGCCTCCGGATGGTTCCAGATACCGAAGAGTCCGCACTCGTCGTGGAATCGGTCGTCACGCCATGTGAGCTTCAAACCCGCTCCTCCATGCGCGCCCGAGCTGGCCCGCGTCAACGTCGACGACCACTTTGGGGCCGACACGGATCACCAGACGCTCACCGCCGGTCGTCCCGATCCAGCGCCAGGAGATCGCCGATTCGGCCATCAGTCCCTCGAACTCCCGCACGCGCGCGGCCTCGACGGCGATCACGACGCGAGACGGACCCTCCCCGAAGAGGGCCAGGTCGGTGCGGTCGGCTGTCACAAGCGTCGCCTCGCACCCCATCACCGCGCAGCCCGTCACACAGCTCTCGGCGAGAGCCACCGCGACGCCGCCCTCCGAGCAGTCATGGGCCGCCGTGACCAATCCCGCGCTGACCGCGGCCCTCACCGCCCGCTGCACCCGACGCTCCGCCTCCAAGTCGAGCGACGCCAGCCGCCCGGCGAGGCGTCGGTGGCGTGCCCAGAGGTACTCGCTGCCTCCGAGACTCACGCTCGCCGGCCCCAGAAGCGCCACGCGATGGCCCGGCCCCTTAAACCACTGGGTGGCGCGGCGGCTCGCGTCGTCCAGCACGCCCACGACACCGATGATCGGGGTCGGCAGGATCGCCTGCCCGCTGGTCTCATTGTAGAAGGAAACGTTACCACCGACCACGGGGAGCTCGAGCGCTCGACACGCCAGCGAGATCCCCTCGATCGCCTCCGAGAACTGCCAGAGGATCTCGGGCCGCTCCGGAGAGCCGAAGTTCATGCAGTCGGTCACGCCTCGGGGCTCGGCCCCCGAGCAGCAGACGTTTCGGGCCGCCTCGCACACCGCCATGGCCGCGCCCTGCCGTGGGTCGAGAAAGACCTGTCGGCCGTTGCCGTCGGTGGAGACCGCGAGCGCTCTCCGCGTGCCCTTGACCCGCAGCACGGCGGCGTCGGAACCCGGGAGGACCACCGTGTTGATCCCGACCTGCTGATCGTATTGCCGAAAGGCCCACTCCTTGGACGCGATCGTCGGTGACCCGAGCAGGTCGATCAACGCGTCGCCATAGTCGCTCGGCTCCGGCAATGTCAACGGATCGAACGCCCGCCGCTCGGCCAGCTCCGAGGGCTCGGTCGTCGGCTTCCGATACGTCGGCGCTTCCGCGAGCAGGTCCACCGGAACCCTCGCGACGACCTCGCCGTTCAGGCGTGCCGTCAGCTCGCCGCCCTCGGTCACTCGACCGATCTCGACGGCCTCGAGCTCCCACTTTGCGAAGATGCGGCGAACCTCCTCCTCGCGGCCCCGTGCGGCCACGAGCAGCATCCGCTCCTGCGACTCCGACAGCAGGATCTCGTAGGGGGTCATCCCGGTCTCGCGCTGGGGGACGCGGGAGAGCTCGACGTCCATACCCGTACCGCTGCGCGCCGGCATCTCGGAGGTGCAGCACGCGAGTCCGGCGGCCCCCATGTCCTGGATCCCGACGACGGCGCCGGTGCGCATCACCTCGAGGCACGCCTCGAGCAGGAGTTTCTCGGTGAACGGATCTCCCACCTGTACGGTGGGGCGCCGTTCCTCGGCGTGCTCGTCGAAAGTCGCGGAGGCCATGGTCGCGCCGTGGATCCCGTCGCGCCCGGTCTTGTTTCCAACGTAGAACACCGGATTGCCCGGACCGTCCGCGCGCGCGCGGACGATCTGGTCCGCGCGCACGAGCCCGACGCACATCACGTTGACGAGCGGGTTGCCCGCGTACTCGGGCGCGAACGCGATCTCGCCGCCGACCGTCGGGCAGCCGAAGCAGTTGCCGTACCAGCTGATACCCGACACGACGCCGTTGACGAGCCGGAGTGTCTTCGGATTGTCGAGCTCACCGAAGCGAAGCGAATCGAGGATCGCGATGGGACGCGCCCCCATGGTGAAGATGTCGCGGAGGATCCCGCCGACACCCGTCGCCGCGCCCTGGAACGGCTCGATGAACGAGGGATGATTGTGGCTCTCGATCTTGAAGACGACCGCCCAGCCGTCGCCGATGTCGATCACGCCGGCGTTTTCGCCGGGGCCCTGAAGAACATGCGGGCCCCGCTGTGGCAGCCGCGCCAGGAACACCCGCGAGTGCTTGTAGGCGCAGTGCTCGGACCAGAGCGCGGAGAAGAGACCCAGCTCGGCGTACGTCGGCTCACGCCCGAGTTGGGAGAGGATCCGATCGTACTCTTCGGCCGTAAGGCCTGCGTCCAGGGCCAGGTCGAGCGTGACCTTCGGCTGGGCCCCCGTCAACCCAGGCTACCGCTTGAGGAACGTGCCATCCTCGACGAGGCTTCCGAGGAGGGACTGGAACATCAGGAGCCCGTCGGTGCCGCCCATCGCCGTCTCGGACGCCCGCTCCGGGTGGGGCATCATGCCCAGCACCGTGCCCTCGGGATTGACGATCCCCGCGATGTTGTCGAGCGAACCGTTGGGGTTGCTGGCTTTCGTGACTTTCCCGTCGGCGGACGCGTAGCGGAAGACGATCAGATTCTGCTGCTTCAGCCGGGCAAGTGTCTCGGCGTCGGCGTAATACTTTCCTTCGCCGTGAGAGATCGGCATCGTCAGGACCTG
This sequence comes from Candidatus Rokuibacteriota bacterium, assembly GCA_003221655.1. Classification (GTDB taxonomy): domain Bacteria; phylum Methylomirabilota; class Methylomirabilia; order Rokubacteriales; family CSP1-6; genus AR31. The sequence goes on along the minus strand of QHSV01000255.1, from coordinate 10,378 downwards.
GCCCGCTCGGAGGCCTCGCGTGAAGGGTGTGTCGACATTCTCCACGACCAGATGGGTCGACTGACAGCGGTACTGGAGGCATTCGTTGCGCGTGAGAACGCCGGGAAGCAGACCCGCCTCGCAGAGGATCTGGAATCCGTTGCAGGAGCCGAGGACCAACCCTCCGCGGCCGACGAAGTCGCGTAGCGCCTCGACGACCGGCGAACGTCCCGCCACGGCGCCGGCACGCAGGTAGTCACCGTAGGAGAAGCCGCCAGGGAGAATGACGCAGTCGAGTTGACCGAGCTCGCGCTCGCGATGCCAGACGTACCGCACGGGCTGGTGGAGCACTTCGGAGACCACGTAGTGGAAGTCGCAGTCGCTCCACGTCCCCGGGAAGACGACGACACCGAATCTCATGACGCACTCATCTTAGCCCGCGACCCCGCGCGGGGCAAGGTCGGTCAGGATCTCCATCGAATACTCCTCCAGGAGCGGATTCGCGAGGAGCTGCCCGCACATCTCGCCGACGCGTGTGCGCGCTTCCCCCGGCCGCGCCTCGTCGAGCTCGATGTCGATCACCTTGCCGATCCGGAGATCGGCGATTTCCGAAAATCCGAGGCCGACGAGCGCGCGCTGCACCGCGGCGCCCTGAACGTCCATGATTCCAGGTTTGAGCCTCACGAGCACGCGGACTTTCATGCGCCTGCCGGAACCAGCCGGCGGTAAACCTCCTGATAGGCTTCTTCGACGCCCCCCATATCACGGCGGAACCGGTCTTTGTCGAGCCGCTCCTTGCTCCGGCTATCCCAGAGGCGGCACGTGTCGGGAGAGATCTCATCGCCCAGGTAGAGCTTCCGGCCGCGCCGTCCGAACTCGAGCTTGAAATCCACCAGCAAGAGGCCCCGCCGCGCCAGATGCGGCCGCAGGATCGCGTTGATCCTGAGCGTCATGCGCCTCATCCGGATCAGCTCAGCCGGGGTGGCGAGCCGCAGCATGCGGACGTGGTCGTCGTTCAGCATCGGGTCCCCGAGGGGGTCGGATTTGTAGTAGAGCTCCACGATCGGCTGCTTGAGGATTGTGCCTTCCTCGAGCCCGGTTCGCTTCGCGAGACTGCCGGCGACGATGTTCCGCGCGATCATCTCGATCTTGATGATGTCGAGCCGGCGACAGAGCATCTCGCGGTCCGACAGCGTACCGAGGTAGTGCGTCGGCACCCCCGCGCGCTCGAGCACCTCGAACAGAGCCGCCGACATCCGGTTGTTGATGACGCCCTTGCCGAGGATCGTGCCCTTCTTCAGCGCGTTGAAGGCGGTCGCGTCGTCCTTGAAGTACTGGATGATCAGATCGGGCCGGTTCGTCTCGTACACGATCTTCGCCTTGCCCTCGTAGAGCTTCTCGCGCGTCTCGACGTTCATCGGGCACCTCGCCCTCACTGAGTGAGCCCCAGGCGTTTGAAGATAGCGTCGACGTTCTTCAGGTAGAAGGCCGGGTCGAAGCAGCCCTTGAGCTCGTCCGTCGAGAGCCGCGCCGTCACGCTGGGATCGGCCGCGAGGAGCTCGAAGAACGGCTGGCGCTCTTTCCAGGCGCGCATGGCGTTACGCTGCACGATCTCGTAGGCGACCTGGCGCGCGAGCCCGGCATCGGTCAGTTTCAACAGCACGCGCTGCGAGTACACGAGGCCGTGGCTCAGCTCGAGATTCTCCCTCATCCGCTCGGGATCGACGTCGAGCCCCTCGACGATGAACGTCGTGAGATGCAGAAGGTAATCGAGCATGATCGTCGAGTCGGGCAGGATGACGCGCTCGACCGAGGAATGGCTGATATCCCGCTCGTGCCACAGGGCGACGTTTTCGAGGGCCGCGAGCGCATTGGTGCGGACCAGGCGCGCGAGACCGCAGATGCGCTCGGCCAGCTCCGGGTTGCGCTTGTGCGGCATGGCGCTCGAGCCCTTCTGCCCCTCGCCGAACGGCTCCTGGGCTTCGAGGATCTCCGTGCGCTGCAGCCCACGCACTTCGAGGGCGATCTTCTCGAGCGAGGCCGCGGCGACCGCCAGCATCGCGCAGAACTCCGCATGGCGGTCACGCTGTACGATCTGCGTGGAGACCGGCGCCGCTTCCAGACCCAGCTCACGGCACACCTCGGCTTCGAGGTCCGGCTCGACGTGGGCAAAGTTGCCGACGGCACCCGAGAGCTTGCCGACCCCGATCGTCGTCCGGGCTCGACGGAGTCGTTCGAGGTTCCGCCCCGCCTCGGTGTACCAGACCGCCACTTTGAGTCCAAAGCTGGTGGGCTCTGCATGGACGCCGTGTGTCCGGCCGATGGTGAGCGTGTCCTTGTGGCGGAGCGCCAGGACCGCGAGCGCTTTCGCCAGGCGCTCCTGGCCCGCGATCAGCAGATCCGCGGCATCCCTGAGCTGGAGCGCGGTGGCCGTGTCCCAGACGTCACTGGTGGTGAGGCCGATGTGGACGAAGCGCGAGTCTTCCCCGAGCTGCTCCTCCAGGCTCGTGAGCAGCGCGATCATCTCGTGCTTGACGCGCTCCTGAATAGCGAGGATCCGCCCGACATCGACCCGGGCCTTCTGGCGGATGCGGGCCATCACGTCGGCGTGAATGCGGCCACGCCTCGCGTAGGCCTCGCACACCGCCATCTCCACTCTGAGCCACGCCTGGTACTTCGACTCCTCGCTCCAGACGCGACCCATCTCCTGGCGGGTGTAGCGGTCGATCACGCCCCCACCATAGAGCAAAACCGCTAACGATGGAAGCGAGAGATTAGAGCGCCACTACATGTAGCGCCCCCCGGCGACTCCTTCAGAGAGTGAGGCCCGCGACGGTCGAGCGGCAATGCCCAAGATCGATGGGCCTCACGCACAATTTGTCCACACCGCATCCACCAGGGCGCGTTCAGCCTCGTAGCCCCATAACACCCCGACCGATCGAATCCCGTCGGCCCGGGCGGCCCGGCTATCCCCAGCAAGGCGCGCGCGACCAAGCCACCACGGTATCCATCCTGAGATGGACCCCTGAGGCGCATGTCGGAGGTGCAAGGGCGCTCCCTCAGCGAGGCGCTGAGGCGAGAAGCTAGTGGTGCAGCAGTTCGCGGGGCAGGTTGCGCCGGTCCAGTGGGCCCAGCGTGGTCAGCGCGAGCCGGTCCTCGTCGAGGAGCTCGGTGACGAGCGCCTGCACCTCCTCGTGACGTACCCCGTCGATGGCCGCCAGCATCGCGTCCATGGAGAGGAACGTCCCGTGGTGCATCTCGTGCTTGGCGAGACGGTTCATCCGGCTCGAGGTGGACTCGAGCGACAGCATCAGGCTCCCCTTGAGATGGTCCTTGGCGCGGCGCAGCTCCTCTTCGGTCACGCCGGTCTTCTTCAGCTCGCGGAGCACCTTCAGGGTCGACTTCAGCACCTTGGAGAAGTTCTTCTCGTCGGCGGCGGCGTAGACGTAGAGGGTGCCGGTGTCGACGTACGCCTGCACACCCGAGTGGATGGCGTAGACGAGGCCTTCACGCTCCCGCACTTCCTGGAAGAGCCGCGAGGACATGCTGCCGCCGATGACGTCGTTGAGCAGGAAGAGCGCATACCGCTCCGGTGCCGAGTGGTGGAGACCGGGAAAGCCCATGATGAGATGGACCTGCTCGAGCGTCTTGCCGACGATGTTCACCCCTGGCTTGAGGACCGGCGGGATTGCCGTGCGCTCGGCCGCACCCCGGTCGAAGCCCTGGAATCCCGTGCTGAACAACTCGATGACCCGGTCGTGGGTGACGTTGCCGGCCACCGCGATGATGATTCGCGGCGGCACGTACTCCTCGGTGAAGTGCCCGAGCGCCGTCTGCCGGTCGTAGCCGGTCACGGCCTCCCGGCTCCCGAGAATCGGCCGCCCGAGCGGATGCCCTGCCCAGATCTGCCCGGCGAAGAGATCGTGGATGATGTCGTCCGGGGTGTCCTCCACCATCTTGATCTCCTGGAGGACGACCGATTTCTCGCGCTCGAGCTCGTCGGCGTTGAACAGCGGGTGGAGCAGGATGTCCGTCAGGAGATCGACCGCGAGCGGGAGATGTTCGTCGAGAACCTGGACGTAGAAGCAGGTGTGCTCCTTCGTGGTAAAGGCGTCCATCTGGCCACCGACCGAGTCCATGGTGCGCGCGATCGCCTCGGCGCTGCGCGTGGCCGTCCCCTTGAACACGAGGTGCTCGATCAGATGGGACATCCCGCAGCGAGTCTCGGGTTCGTGGCGCGAGCCCGTCTCGACCCACACCCCGACCGCCACCGAGCGCACGTGCTCCATGCGCTCCGTGACGACCCGGATGCCGTTAGGCAGGAACCCCTTGCGGTAGCCTTCCGTCACGTGCTCACCTGTCAGGCCGCGGCGGATTCGCCGCCATCGGGTTTTTCAGCTTTTCCTTGTCCGCCAGCGCCGGCTGGTCGCGCAGGGCCATCTTCCGGCTGAGCCGCATCTTGCCGTTGCCGTCGATCTCGATGACTTTGACGAGCACCTCGTCGCCCTCGGTCAGCACGTCCTGGACCGTCCGGATGCGAGATTCGGCGATCTGCGAGATGTGTAAGAGCCCCTCGGTGTTGGGGATGACCTCCACGAAGGCGCCGAACTCGACGATCTTCTTGACCTTCCCGAGGTAAATCCGGTCCAGCTCGACCTCGCGGCAGATGTCCTGGATGATCCCCAGGGCCTTCTGCACCGACGCGTTGTCGGGCGAGAACACGGTGACCCGACCGTCGTCCTCGACGTCGATCTTCGTGCCCGTTTGCTCCTGGATGCCACGGATGATCTTGCCGCCGGGGCCGATGATCTCGCGGATCTTTTCGGGCCGGATCTTGATCGTGACGAACCGCGGCGCGTAGGGCGAAAGCTCGGGCCGTGGCTTCTCGATGGCCTCCCGCATCTTCGCCAGCACGACGAGTCGCGCATCCCGCGCCTGTTGCAGCGCGGAGCGCATGATGTCGATCGACACGCCGGCGATCTTGATGTCCATCTGAAGCGCGGTCACGCCCTTCTCGGTGCCCGCGACCTTGAAGTCCATGTCGCCGTAGTGGTCCTCGGCGCCGTTGATGTCGGTCAGGATCCCGACCTTGTCTCCTTCCTTGACCAGCCCCATGGCGACACCCGCGACGTGGGCCCGCAGGGGCACCCCAGCGTCCATCAGAGCCAGCGAGGCACCACACACCGAGGCCATCGACGACGACCCGTTCGACTCGAGAATGTCCGAAACGATCCGGATCGTGTACGGGAACTCTTCCTTCGGGGGTAGCACCGCTTCGACCGCCCGCTCCGCCAGGGCGCCGTGACCGATGTCCCGCCGCGAGGGTCCGCCGTATCGCCGGACCTCGCCGACCGAGAACGATGGGAAGTTGTAGTGCAGCATGAAGTGCCGGTAGTGCTCGCCTTCGAGGGCCTCGATCTTCTGCTCGTCCGACTTCGTGCCCAGCGTGGTCGCGACGAGCGCCTGGGTCTCTCCCCGGGTGAAGATACTCGAGCCGTGGGCCCGCGGCAGGTAGGCCATGTCGATCGAGACCGGGCGGATCTCGTTCACCTTGCGGCCATCGACGCGGATGCCGCGCTCGACGATGAGCCGCCGCACCTCGGCCTTCTCGACCGCCTCGAACACCTCGCGCACCGCCCCCTTCTTCGTCTCGTCCACCCCGAGCGACTGGACCACCTCCTCGAACACCCGGTGGACGGTCTCGGCCCGCGCCTGCTTTTCATGGGTGGCAAGTGCCATGGCCAGCTTGGGCGCGGCCAGGCTCTTGACCCGGGCGGCCAGCTCGGCATCGCGGCCCGTCGACGCGTCGAAGGTCCAGCGCGGCTTGGCCGCGCGCTGCGCCAGATCCCGTTGCGCCCGCGCGAGTCTCTTGCACTCGGCATGACCGAAGGCGATCGCCTCGAGCATGGCTTCCTCGGGTACCTCGTTGGCCCCTGCCTCCACCATCAACACGGCGTCTTCGGTGCCGGCGATGACGAGCTCCAGGCTCGACACCTTCTGCTGCGCCGTGGTCGGGTTCGCGACCAGCTTGCCGTCGACCAGGCCGACACGCACGGCGCCGATGGGGCCGTCGAAGGGAATGCCCGACAGGCAGAGCGCCGCCGACGCGCCGTTCACCGCCAGCATGTCGGGGTCGTTCTCCTGGTCGCCGGAGATTACGAGACAAATCACCTGGACCTCGTTCCGGAAGCCATCGGGGAACAGCGGCCGGATCGGCCGGTCGATCAGACGGGACGTCAGCGTCTCTTTCTTGACCGGAGCGCCCTCTCGCTTGAAATAGCCGCCGGGGATTCGCCCGCCGGCGTACGCGCGCTCGCGGTATTCGACGGTGAGCGGGAAGAAGTCCTGCGATTCCTTCGCGCCTTTGGCGGCGACGCACGTTGCCAGGACCATGGAACCGCCGTAGCGAACGACCACGGCCCCGTCGGCCTGCTTGGCTACCTTGCCTGTTTCGATGGCCATGCGGAGGCCGTTGATCTCGATCTCTACCGTGTGGGTCATGCGAATGTTTGTCCTCGCGTGTCGGCCGGAATCCGGCGAACGCCGTGTGGAGCGGACGTTAAACCTGCCCGCCCAGGGGCCCCCGGATTCGTTCCGTCCGAGGACCGATCAGTTAAGAGTGACCCCGCCGTCAACGGCGGATGCCGAGCTTGTCGATGATGACACGATACCTCTCCGGTGCCCGGGACCGCAGGTATTCCAGAAGGCCTCGACGCTTGCCGATGAGCATCAGCAGCCCCCGGCGTGAATGGTGGTCCTTCGTGTGCTGCTTGAAATGATCGGTAAGGCCGTTGATGCGCTCGGTCAGAAGCGCGATCTGCACTTCGGGCGAACCCGTGTCGCCCTCGTGGGTTCGGAACTGCTCGATCAGACTCTTCTTCCGGTCGACAGCGAGCGGCATCGACGACCCTCCAATCGCCACACCCCAAGGGAGCCTGTACTCCCACACCAGGGCGGGTTCCCCAAAAGCCCTTTTGTTGTCAGCAGATAGGCTTGGAGGGTACCATGCGACCGAGCCGAAGTAAAGTTGGCGGGCGCCGGCTACGGGTACGGATCCCGGCGGGCCGCGGCCACATCGAGCGCAATCTGCTGACGCAAAGCGTCGACGCTCGGGAACTTCCTCTCCTCTCGCAAGCGCCGAAGGAAGGTAAGCACGAGCCGTTCGTTGTAAAGATCGCCTGAGAAATCAATGACATGAGCTTCGACGGCTAACTCGTTCTCTCCAAATGTCGGCCGCACCCCCACGTTGACCACGGCCTGATGATGCCTCGACCCGATCGTGGCTCGGCAGACGTAGACACCCACCGGGAGCCCTAGAGGGCGATCTGTTTTCACGTTGGCCGTTGGAAAGCCGAGCGTCCGGCCTCGTCCGGCACCCCGGACCACCTCGCCGCGGATAGAATAATCACGGCCAAGGAGTCGCGCGGCCCTCGGGAGATCGCCCCGCTGAAGCGCTCCGCGGATCTCCGACGACGACACGGTGACGCCATCCACCATCAGCGCCGGCACGATGTGCGCTCGAAACCCAAGCGGCCCGGCCAGACTCTCGAGCAGTCCAGTGTCGCCGCGCGCGCCCCGGCCGAAGCGGTGGTTGAATCCGACCACGATCTCCCGCGCCCTTAGCGCTTCGATGAGCACGTCCTGAACGAAGGTTTTGGCCTCGACGGCCGCGACAGACTGAGTAAAGGGGATGACGACGGTCGTGTCGATCCCGGTCTCTCCGATCAGTTCGAGCCTCTCGTCCAGGGTCGTGATGGGCAGCGGGGCGCGACCGGGCTGGAGCACCTCCATGGGATGGCGGTCGAACGTGCAGGCCACCGCCTGGAGCCTCCCCTGCCGCGCCTGCGCCACCGCCGTTCCGAGGATGGCCCGATGGCCGAGGTGAATGCCGTCGAAGGCGCCGAGCGCGACAGCGCTGGCGCCCGCCTCAGGCCGGTAGGACTCGAGTCCCCGGACGGTCCGCATGCAGGATGCGAACGGGCCTGACCTGGCGCCCGCCCGTCATCAACTCTCCGACGCCGATCAAAGGCCCGGCGATGTCGTGGACTCTGACGAAGCCACTCCCCGCAGCCGCGGCCGGGATAACCTCGACCGGCTGGCCGTTGGTGAAGATCGTCGCGCTGTGCTCGTCCAGCCGAACAATGCGCCATCCGGCCAGGACCGCTTCGGCAGGGCGCACCCTGGACCAGAGCTCTCGTCCTCCTTCCGTCAACTCGCTCCAGGACACGGTGTCCCCAAGATCGAAGGGACCGACCCGACACCGGACGAGACCCTCGACCGCCCCGCCGAAACCCAGCACAGCACCGATGTCGGCCGCGAGGACCCGTACGTACGTTCCCTTGCCGCAAACGACGCGCAGCGTCGCCCGCGAGCCGGCGACATTCTCGACGCGGATCGAACGGATGATCACCTCGCGCGGTGCTCGCTCCACCTCGATACCGGCCCGGGCCAGCTCGTAGAGCCGCCGCCCTTCGTGATGAATCGCCGAGTACATCGGCGGCACCTGCTGGATCCGGCCGACGAACGCGCGACAGGCCTCTGCGAGGGGCGCGGGCGCGAGATCTCCGACCGGGGTCTCCGACAGCACGCGGCCGCTCACGTCGTGGGTGTCCGTCGTCAGTCCGAAGCGGACCGTCGCGAGGTACTCCTTGTCCTGGTCGACGAGATAGGGCGTAAGCTTCGTCGCTTCCCCGACGAGGATCGGCAGCACGCCGGTCGCGTCGGGATCGAGCGTGCCCGCGTGCCCGATACGACGGACGCCCAGACGGCGGCGAACGATCGCGACGACATCGAACGACGTCGCGCCGCGGCCCTTGTCGACGACGAGGACGCCGGACCGCGCGAAGTCTCCGCTCACGACATCCGGCTTCCGTCGACCGCCCGGCGGACCGCGGCGAGCACCACGCGCGTCGCCTCCGGCAGCGGCCCGGTCACGGTGCAACCCGCTGCGTTGACATGTCCTCCACCGCCGAACTGCGCCGCGATCTTCTGGACGTCCACGTCTCCCTTGCCCCGGAGGCTTACCTTCACTTCGCCGTCCCGCTCGCGGAGGAGACAGGCGACGCGCACCGAGGCGACGGAGCGGGGATAGTTTACGAGCTCCTCCGACTCGACGATCCGCTCCGGGACCAGCCCGGCGGGCAGCGCGAGCCAGCCGAGGCGCCCGTCCTCGCTGATCTCGATCCGGGTGAGGGCCTCACCGAGCCAGCGGAGCGCATCGGGCGCACGCCGCTCGTAGAGTGATTCGGACACGACCTCCGGTCGGGCGCCGGCCGCGACGAGCGCCGCGGCAATCGCAAAGGTCCGGGTCGTCACGTTCGAATAGCGGAACGAGCCTGTGTCGGTGTGGATCGCCGTGAAAAGATTCGTGGCGACCGCGGGCGTCAGCGGCGCGCCGAGCGCCGTGAGCAGCTCGTAGATCATCTCGCCCGTAGCGGCGGCCGATGTGTCGACCCAGTTCACGTCACCGTACCGTCGGTTGTCCGGATGGTGGTCGATGTTGACGATGAGTTTCCCGACGCGACGGGCCTGCTCGATCAACCCCTCGGTACGTTGCGGATTCGGGCAGTCCGTGAGCACCACGACGTCGATCGGGCCGTCCAGCATGGTGAGCGTGCGATAGCGCTCGACACCGGGCAGGAAGGCGAGCAGCGCCGGCGCGGGATGCGGACCACCGTAGGTCACGGTCCAGCCCCGTCCTTCGAGCGCCAGGCCCAGGGCGAGCAGCGTGCCCAGGACGTCGGCGTCCGGGTGGACGTGCCCGAGCATGAGGGCGCGGCCGCCGCCGCCGAACGGTCCCAGCACCGCAGCGGAAGGCACCGGAGTCGTATGCTCGACGATCGGGCTCATCGTTCGGCGTCGCCGCCCACCTGTCGGAGCAGGGCCTGGATGCGCGCTGCATGTTCCATCGACCGGTCGGGTCGGAAGTCCAGCTCGGGGGTGACGCGCAGGTCCAGGTGCTGTCGGAGCCAGTTGCGGATGAAACCGCGGGCGCTGACAAGAGCCGCCAGCGATCCCGTCCACTGCGCCTCGTCGCCGAGCACTGACACGAAGACCTTCGCGGTACGGAGGTCTCGGGCCGTCTCGACCTCGGTCACGGACACGAAGCCGAGTCGCGGGTCCTTGAGCTCCCGCTGGAGGAGCGTCGAGATCTCCTCTTTGAGGAGTTGGTTCACGCGGCCCAGTCGCTTGTCTTGCATCAGAGAATCTCCACGGACGTGTCGAGCACCCGTCCCGCGACGTTGTCTTCGATGAAGTCCATCGCCTTCGAAATGACCGTGTTGGCGTGCCGCGCATCGGCGGAGACGTAGGCGACGGCGAGCGTCGCCCGCTGCCACACGTCCTGATGGTCGACCTCGGCCACGGAGACCTCGAAGCGAGCCCGGACCTTCTCCTTGAG
>QHSV01000330.1 GCA_003221655.1 Candidatus Rokuibacteriota bacterium | reverse complement strand
ACTCGAGGAAGTCCGGCGCGCAGAAGGCGGCATTGTGACGCCGCAGCTCGAGAACGGCCGGCTCACCGCACTTGCGGCATTTCAAGGTGGATCTTTCCGACTGCCGCCGGACATCACGGGCCGCAGCTCGATGGTGGCGTCGTCGCGCACGACATGATCGGCCGTGATGAGGTCGTCCCCACAGATCACCAGCACCGTCTCGGGCAAGATCTCGAGCTCACGCAGGATGTCCTTGACCCGGCGGTTGCCGGTGACGGCGACTTCCCGGCGCGGGTTTCGCAGGATGACTTTCACCGGCGTCCCGCGCCTAGCCCCTCGGAAATCCGGGCGCGCGCTTGACCTCGCGGATCTGCGCGAGATGGACTCCATCGTGCTGGGCCTGGAGGATCCACCACTGGCCGAGGTCCAGATCACCCAGGCGGAAATGCTTGAACGTGAGCGGGCGCGGATCGAGCATCGCGAGCTTCTCTATCGACTGTCGGCTCCGCTCGCGCGTGGCCTTCATCGTGGAGATCAGCTCGCCGATCGGCTTGCCGTGCTCCGGCCAGACGACCGGCGGCGCCTCCGCTGGGCCCGGCGGCGCCGGGGGCGGGGACCTGAACGCAGCGAGATCGACGGGAAATGGCGTCAGCGCGCGCGCGGCCTCGGCCTCCCTCGTAAGCTTCGTGGTCAGCTTGCCCGTCGCGATCTCGGCGATGGTCAGATGGTGCACGACCTCGCCGACCGACCACTCCTTCTCGCTCGGCTTCCAGTCGGCCTGACGTTGCGAAAGCCCTTCGGCCTCCGTGAGAACCTCGGCACGTACCGACTGGAGCTCGGTCCACAACGCCTCGACGGGCTTCGGAAGTGCCATGGCGCTCACGAGTATACCTCCGTTCCTCGCGCAGACGGTGCGTGCTAGAGTCCTGCAACGATTCGGATGGCAGGAGGTGATCGCGCTGTGACGGAACGTCAGCGCCTGGCGCGCATACCGTGGCGGCAGCTCACGAGTCGGCCCGTCTACGAGAATCGCTGGATCCGCGTACGCGAGGACCAGGTCGAGCTCCCCGATGGTCGGACGACGCTCTACGGCGTCGTGCAGTGCGCCGGCTGCGTCGGCGTGCTGCCGTTCCTCGATCCAGACACCATCATCCTGGTCGGGCAGTATCGCTACGTCGCCGGTGACTTCTACTGGGAGATGCCGACCGGCGCCATGAAGCCCGGGGAAAGCGAGGAGGCGGCCGTCCAGCGCGAGCTGGCGGAAGAGGCGGGTTACGAGGCCGGCCGGCTCGTGAAGCTTTGCGCCTGCCACACCTCCAAGAGCGTCGTCGACGAGACCGCGAACATCTATCTCGCGGACGGGCTTCGCACCGTCGCGCGCGGTGCCGATCCGACGGAGTTCATCGAGGTACGCGCCTTCCCCTTCGACGAGGTCGTGCGCATGGTCGAACGCGACGAGATCAAGGACTCGATGACGATCATCGCGGTCCTGCACGCCGCACGCCGCCGCTGAAGGATCGGGCCCCTTGCGCCCGCTGCCCTACCAGCGTATGGTCGCGGGCCATGAGCCGCAAGGCATGGCTCGCGGTCCTGTGTCTGGGCGTCCTGCTCACGCTGCCGGCTATCGCCCATGCCAGCCCGACGGATCCGGTGTGGATTTCCGGTCTCTACGACGACAATGACTACGACGACGTCATCCTCTTTATCACCGGAGCGGTCAGCGCCGTCGACTCCGGTGTCGTGGACCCGGTCGGGCCGGTGGTCGTCTGCCTCGGGCTGATCACCCCGAGCAGACCACAGCCCGTCTCGGCCCGCCCGCTCGAGTCTCTCTCCACCCGAGCTCCTCCCCTCCCGGCCTCGTAACGCCGCTTCTCGCCCGCGGCCCTTCAAGGGCATGGGCGTCACCACGTGGTGTGAGGCGCAGCCCGTTCATCCCTCACCCCTGGAGTTTGACCCTTCGCGGCTCACAACAGGAGGTCTCGCAATGATGCGAAAGTGCTCGCTCACACTGTTCCTGCTTCTCGTCGTTACCGTTCCCTTCCTGCTACTCGGCACCGGATCCGGCCGCGCCGACGAAAACGGACGGCGTAAGGGGCCTGTTGGGCTTCTCAAGACGATTCCGATCCCCGGGACCCTCGCGAATACTACGAACGGCAACCTGTACAGCTTTGACATCAGTTGGGTGGACCAGAGGACCCAGACCTACTATCTCGCCGATCGTTCCAATGCGGTCGTCGACGTCGTCAACGCCAAAACGGGTACCTTCGTTGGGCAGATCCCCGGGGGCTTTAAAGGGGTCGCAGTGGTCGGCGGCGTAGTGCAAGGCGGCCAGTCCGGTCCCAACGGCGTCGTGACCGGCGGACACTGCCTCTTCGTGACCGACGCCCCCAGCCGGGTCGTCAGTTTCAACCTTACCTCCCCCTTCCCGCCCCCGGTTGTCAACGCCGTCTCCACAGGGGGCGCTGACGGTTTCCGAGCTGACGAGCTGGCGTACGATCCGAAGGATGGGCTGCTCCTGGTGATAAACCCCAACGACCCTACGCCTTTCGGCACCTTTATCAGGGTCAATAAGTCCACCTGCGCCCTCGAAAATCATTCCGAACGTTACTACCGGCGTGGAGGCGGTGTTTCCGGTGCAATTCTGCGGACCGGCAGGCCTCACCGTCGGTCCGCGTCACGATCTGCTTGTCGGCTGCAATAAGGTCTTCGATACGGCGGGCAATGTATGGAATCCGGCGGGTATAGTGACCGCGGCGCCGAAGGACGTGATTCTCAACGCAAGAACGGGCGGCACCACGGACGTGCCCGGCGTAGGGGCCGGGGACGAAGTCTGGTTCAACTCGGGCGACGGCAACTACTACGCCACCGGTAGCGGTAGCCCTTTTCGCCCCACCCCCGCCACCGCGGCTCAGGGTTCAACCCCCCTCGGCGTGATCGACGCGGAGGACGGGAACCTGATTCAGCTGGCACCGACGTTTAATGTGCCGGCGGTGGGGACGGGGAACAACAGCGCCCAGCATCCCGCTGGGACCGCGCACTCGGTGGCCGTCGATGCCGCGAACAACCACGTCTTCGTGCCCTTGGCGGCCAACAACGCCTTCCCCGACTGCTTGACCGGGTGTATCGCGGTGTTCGGGAGGTCGCCGTCGAAGGAAGACGACTAGCGAATCGCGAGGTCGCGCCTCGTCTCTGTCAGGGCGGTGGCTCGCCGTGTCCGAAATCGCAATCGACGAGCCGTTTGCGAATGACGAAGGCGATAGATCCCGCATGTGGTGGATGGCGGCGCACCGGCGCTACTGCTCCCGGCATGGGCGCGGCTGGGCTACCAACCGGCCAGGACGATGCCCGTAGTCTGCCGACCGTTTGCGGCTTCTTCACGCGGTTGGCGGTCTGGGATGACGGAACTCGGGCGGGTCCAAAACAAGAGACTTCGAAGGCCAGACATCGGGCTCCTTCGAGGAGTTGCGCGCCCGCGTCCAGGCGGAGGCGACTCAGGTTCACCCACATCTACTATCACCATCGCGCATCGCCCGGCCGCTCGCGGTCACTGCCCTTCCCAGTCACGACGTTGTGCCGAATTCGCGCTCCCGCGCGGTCTACGAGGTGATCGCGACCCGGACCCTTTTCCATCCGAATCGTTCCGAGCCGACACGCTCGGAAGCGATCGCCCCGACGCTGCCACCGGCGCCAACGTTGGCGCTCTATGGCGTCGTGATCAGCGGCGACACCGGCCTTGCGTACCTTCAGGATCTCGCCACGAAGCAAATCTTGAGCTACAGGACCGGGGACAAACTGGCTGGCGGACAGATCGAACGGATCGAGCCGGATCGAGTGGTGATCATGCGGGCAGACGGGCCCATCGAGATTGTGCTGCACCGACCAAAGGAGCCTCTGCCCGTCGTGCCCTCGCCCGAAGAGGGTTCCCCAAGACGGTTCCGCGGCCGGCAGGAGTAGTGCGGAGCTCATCGCGGTGTGCACGCGGTTCGCCGCCGGAGGCATGAACGACAGTTTTGTCAATGATCCGAGGCTCAGGCGTTGTCATCCCCCAAAACTCAGGACGGCCTCAGCACGGAACCATCTGAAATATCGAACCTTGGTGGCCAACTTCTGATCTACTGGACGATCGCCGTCGCCGCGTTCTGGGCCAGTCGTCGCTTCGAGCGAGTCGCGCGCGCGTCGAGCCTGACGATCGCGTTGCTCGATATGCCGATGGTCTTCTTCCTACAGTGGGCGACCTTCGAGACCAGCCCGAGCGCCTCCGGCATCGCCGGGTTCACCGTCGGCGTGTATGTGCTGCTCGTGATCCTCGCCGCTCTCTCGCTCGAGAACTGGTCGATCTTGTTCACCGCGGCCGTCGGCGCCGTGCTCGAGATTCTCCTCCAGCACCTGGCGGGCGTCAGCGTCGGCGCGATGGCCTCGACGGCGATCCTGCTCGGGCTGACGGGCGTGGCGTGTTCGTACGCGCGCGGCCGTCTGGTCGACCTGGTCACCCAGGTCGAATGCGATCTCACCGTTCGACGTCAGGCCGAGCGAGCGTTGCGCCAGTCCGACCGGATGGCCTCGCTGGGCACGCTGGCGGCGGGCGTCGCGCACGAGATCAACACCCCGCTCACCTACGTCGTGACAAATCTCGCGCTGGTCGCCGGGCGGCTGTCGGCGCAGGCGCCCGACGCACGCGCCGCCGGCGCGGCTCCAGCGGGCCTGGAGACGCGCGTGGCCGAGACCGAGGACGCACTCGCGCTGGTGCGGGCGGGGCTCGACAGCCTCCTCGGCTTCACTCGCCGACTGCCCGACGAGCTGCGCCACGAGTTCGGCAACGCGCTGACGACCTCCGTCTACGCGCTCGGCATGGTCGAGCAGCAGCTCGGCGCACTCTCGAAAGAGGCGTGCACCACCCACCCCGCTCCCGGCGATGCGCCCGTTCCGCTGGACGTGCTGCTGCAGCAGGCGCGCGACGGCGTCGAGCGCGTGCGCGCGATCGTCCGCGATCTCAAGACATTCTCGCACCCGGACGACGAGTCGGCCGGGCCCGTGGATCTCCATCGCGTGCTGCGGTCGGCGATCAATCTCGCCTCGGTCGAGGTGCGCGGTCGCGCGAGCATCCAGACCGACTTCGAGGCAGTGCCGCACGTCCTGGGCAACGAGGCGCGACTCGGGCAAGTCTTTGTCAACCTTCTGGTCAACGCGGCGCAGGCGATCCCGGAGGGCGTCGCCGACCGCAACGAGATCCGAGTCGTCACGCGTTCGGACGCGGCGGGGCGCGCAGTCGTGGAGGTGCGCGACACCGGCTCCGGCATCGCGCCCGAACTGCTCGGCCGCCTTTTCGACCCCTTCTTCACGACCAAGCCCGTCGGCATCGGCACCGGCCTCGGATTGTCGATCTGCCACGGCATCGTGATCGCGCTCGGCGGCGAGCTCTCGGTCGAGAGCGAGCTGGGGCGCGGCAGCACATTCCGAGTCGCGCTGCCGCCCATCGCCCCATCCGCCGACGCTTTGGTCCAGTCCGCGCCGGCCGCCGCACCGCCGGCGCGGCGCGGTCACATCCTGGTCGTCGACGACGATCCGCGTGTCGGCGGCGCCATCCAGATGTTGCTAGCCGCCGAGCACGACGTCGTGGTCGCGACCACCGGGTCCGAAGTCGTGCAGCGGCTGGCGAGCGGCGAGCGCTTCGACATCATCCTGTGCGACCTCATGATGCCCGGGATGACCGGGATGGATTTGCACGAAGAGCTCGAGCGCCTCGAGCCCGCGCAGGCGACGCGGATGATCTTCCTGACGGGTGGCGCGTTCACGCCGCGCGCGCGGGCGTTCCTGGCCGGCGTACCCAACGCGCGGCTCGAGAAGCCGTTCGATCCACAGGGGTTGCGACGCTTCGTGTGCGGGCGCCTGTGATTCGATCGCGCCTCGGGCTTACTTCGAGGCGAGCACCATCGGACCCGTCGGCTCGGGAACGCCGTCTTCCGGCTCGAGCGTGACGGCGAAGACCTTCACGGGCTTGCCGCCCTCCAGAGGCGGGATGCGGTGGGTCCCGCGTCCGGAGGCGTCGACCTGGAAGACGCCCACGGGCTGCGGCGCCGCGTCGGCGATCGTCCACAGCTCGTACGCCTTCCCCGCCGGCGCGGACGGCAGGTTGGCGACGAGCACGTGGCCGCCGTTGACCGGATGCCAGATGATCCGCCCGGTCGCTTGGGAGTTCGCCCCGAGGCCGTGCAGCGTAACGATTCGCGTCTGCGGATCGCGTAGCAGGTCAACCACGCTGCGATAGAGCGCGATCTGTTGCCGCAGCGCGGCCTCGTCGCGCTGGACGCGCTCGCGCAGGGCCGCGGCCTCGCGCGCCATCTGGCCGAGTCGCCCCTCGTAGCGCGCCGCGACGAACGCGCCGGTGAACGCGGCCGCGGCGATCATCGCGACGAGCATCCCCACCGCCCAGACGAGCGTCCGGGGCGGCGCCGCGGCGCGCTGCGGGGGTGTCGTCGTCGCGATCCGGCGCAGGAGCGCTTCCTTGGCCTCCGGCGGGGGGACCATCGGCGGGCCCGAGCGCACCATCGCCGCCAGCGTCTCGGCGGACGCGCGAAGCGCCGCCTCGCAGACCGCGCACCCGCCGGCGAGATGGCGCTCGAACTCCGTGCGTTCCTCGCCGTCCAGCGCCCCGAGCGCGTACGACGCCGCCTGCGTGTCGTACGGTTCGTGGGTCATGGACTCGTTCTCCCCACGTCGCGGAGACGCTCGAGAGCGAGCCGGATCCGCGTCTTCACCGTCCCGAGCGGCTGCTTGAGCCGCTCGGCGATCTCCGTCTGGGTGAGCCCGGCGTAGTAGGCGAGCTCGATGACCTCGCGCTGCGCCCCCGGCAGCCGGTCGAGCGCGCTCCGGATCGTCCCGCGGTTCTCCGCGCGCTCGGCGGCGTCAGGGGCCGGCTGCTCGAGCGTGGCGGCGATGGCCTCGTCGAGCGGCGCCACGAACATCTCGCTCCGCCTACGGGTCGACCGGATACGATCGATCGCGCGCGTCCGCGCCCGCGTGACCATCCAGGCCTCGGGGCTGCCGCGCGTCGGGTCGTAGGCGTCGGCAGTCCGCCAGGCCTCCCAGAACACTTCCTGGAGCACGTCGCTCGCGTCGGCGCGCTCGCGGACGATTCGCAGGATCAGGGGGAAGACCACGGGCGCGTACCGATCGTAGAAGAGGGCGAAGGCCTCTCGATCACCGGCAGCCATCTGCCTGACGAGCTCCGCGCCCGACGTCGCCATGCGCGCCCTTCACTACCATGACTACGTCCGACAGCCAACTCCGGATCACCGTCCGTAGAGTCGGGAGCGAGGTGCTATCCTGGGCGGCGTGAAATGGGTGCCCGAGAAGAAGGCATTCGACGAGGCGTTCGACGGGAGCGGGACGGCGCGTCAGCACTACCGGCCGCTCGTCTCCATCCTCGAGTCCTTCACGCAGAGCGAGATCGAGCGCCGCGAGCGTCTGCAGAAGCTCTCGCTCATGGACCAGGGCATCACCTTCACCGTCTACGGTGAAAAGGAGGGCACCGAGCGGATCTTCCCGTTCGACTTCGTGCCCCGCGTGATCCCGGCGCGCGAGTGGGAGCGCCTGCAGGCGGGGCTGGTCCAGCGGGTCACGGCGCTGAACCTCTTCATCCTGGACGTCTACCAGGGCCAGAAGTGCCTCAAGGACCGCGTCATTCCCCCGGAGCTCGTCCTCTCGCGGAAGGAGTACAAGCGCGAGCTTCTGAACGTCATCCCACCGCGCCAGATCTTCACGCACGTCGTGGGGACCGACATCATCCGGAACGATGCCGGCGACTACCTCGTCCTCGAGGACAACTGCCGCTGCCCCTCCGGCGTGTCCTACGTGCTCGAGAACCGCAACACCCTCAACCGCGTCTTCCCGGAGTTCTTCAAGTACTATCCGGTCCGCCCGATCAAGGACTACCCGACCCTTCTCCTCGACACGCTGCTCCACGCCGCGCCCCGTTTCAGCGAGAAGCCGGTCGTGGTGATCCTCACGCCCGGCATGGCGAACTCCGCCTACTTCGAGCACTCCTTCCTGGCTCGCGAAATGGGCGTGGTGCTCGTCGAAGGGCGTGACTTGATCGTCGAGGACAACTACGTCTTCATGCGGACGACCCAGGGCAAGCAGAAGGTGGACATGATCTACCGCCGGGTCGACGACGACTTCCTCGATCCGCTGACCTTCCGTCGCGACAGCCTGCTGGGCGTGCCCGGCCTCATGAACGTCTACCGCGAGGGGAACATCGGCCTCGCCAACGCCCCCGGGGCCGGGGTCGCGGACGACAAGTCCGTCTACGCGTTCATGCCGGCGCTGATCCGATACTACCTCGACCAGGACGCTCTCCTCCCCCAGGTACAGACCTACCTGGGCGCGCGGACTCAGGACTTCGCCTACATCCAGGAGCACGCCCGCGAGCTCGTGATCAAGACCACCGGCGACTCCGGGGGCTACGGGATGCTCATGGGGCCCTTCGCGAGCAAGAAGGAGATCGAAGCGTACCTCGGGCAGATGAAGAGAAATCCGGGTAACTACATCGCCCAGCCCCTCATCGAGCTGTCCGCGCATCCGACATACGTCAACGGGACATTCGAGCCGCGCCGGATCGATCTCAGGCCCTTCATCCTCTACGGCGAGTCGGTCCGCGTTCTCCCCGGCGGCCTCACGCGCGTCGCGTTGCGGCCCGGATCGTACGTCGTCAACTCCTCGCAGGGCGGCGGGAGCAAGGACACCTGGGTGCTCGCCTCGAAGGGCGGCTGATGCTTTCCCGCGTCGCGGACTCGCTCTACTGGATGGGGCGGTATCTCGAGCGCGCCGAAAACATCACGCGGCTGCTCCTGGTCACGGAGGACTTTTCGACCGAGACGCAGGGACTCGCGGAGGACCTCGCGCAGACAGCCTGGAAAGACATGCTCACCATCTTTCCCTCGGCGCAGCTGACGCGCGAAATCACCCCGTTCGCCCCCCTCTCGGTTCCTTACCTCCAGGCCTTCTTCACCGACCAGGCGAATCCCTATTCGATTCTCTTCTCGATCCGGAAGGCGCGGGAGAACGCGCGTTCCGTGCGCGAGGCGCTGACGCTCGAGGTCTTCCTGGCGCTGAACGAAGCCTTTCGGGCGCTCGAGGTCTACGAGCGGAAGGGGATGCCAGACCTCCCCGCGTTCCGCGACGCGCTCAGCACCACCCATAAAGGGATCTTCACGGTCGTCGGGGCGATCGAGCATACGTCGACCCGCGACGAGGGCTGGCGCTTCCTCAAGCTGGGGGAATCGCTCGAGCGTAGCTATCGCTCCGCCCTCGTGCTGCACACCAAGCTCCCGGCCCTGCTCGCCGCGGAAGCGCGCGGCGATGCGCCGCTCTACTACACGCAATGGCGGACGCTCCTCCGCGACCTGTCGTCACTCGAGAACTATCGGCGGGTCTACGGAGCGCGCCTGGAGCCCAATCTCGTCATCGGCTTCCTGCTCTTCGACGCCGATTCGCCGCGCTCGCTCCGCTATGGAGCCTCGATCGTCAGGGACTACCTCGCGGCGATCTCCGGGCCCGCGGAGCTCACCGCGCCGGCTCGCATCATCGGGAAGCTCCACGCCGACCTTCGCTACGACGACGAGGCGCAGATGCGCCGGGGCGACTTCGCGGGCTTGCTCGACCGGGTGGTCGGTGAGCTGG
>QHSV01000254.1 GCA_003221655.1 Candidatus Rokuibacteriota bacterium | reverse complement strand
CGGGCGCGAATCTTGGTGAGATGCTGGCCAAGGGCGAGCTCGCGGCGGCCATCGGCGCTGGTCAAATCGACTCTCCCGACGTCAAGCCGCTGATCCCCAACCCCCGGGAGGCCGAGGCGGCGTGGTACCGGAAGACCGGAATCTATCCCGTCAACCACACGGTCGTCGTGAAGGACTCGCTGCTGCAGGCCGATGCGACGCTGGCGCCGCGACTGTTCGCCGCCTTCAAGGAGGCGAAGGCGATCTTTCTGAAGCAGCTCGGCTCGGCCGCGCAGCTGTCCGGCGACGCCCAGGTTCTGGCGCAGCGCCGCAGCATCGTGGGAGATGACCCGCTCCCCAACGGCGTGGCCCGCAATCGCCAGGCCCTGGAGGCCGTGATCCAGTTCGCCCGGGACCAGAAGATCCTGCCGCGCACCGTGCGCCCGGAGGAGATGTTCGCCCGCAACACCCTGGATCTGGAGTAGTGGACCAGATCCTCATCGGCAAGGGCGAGCGGCCGGTCTCGTTGCTCGCCAAGTATGGCAACCGCCATGGCCTGATCGCGGGCGCCACCGGCACGGGCAAGACCGTTTCGCTCATGGTGCTGGCGGAAGGCTTCTCGCGCCTGGGTGTGCCGGTGTTCATGGCCGACGTCAAAGGTGACGTGGCCGGGCTGGCGCTGGCCGGCAGCCCCAGCGAGAAGATTCAGCAGCGCGTCTCCCAGATCGGTATCGAGGGCTACGCTCCCGAGGCCAGCCCCGTGATGTTCTGGGACCTCCAGGGCAAGGCGGGTCATCCCGTGCGCACGACGGTCAGTGAGATCGGGCCGAGCCTGCTGGCGCGTATCCTCGAGATCAACGACATCCAGGCCGGGGTCCTCGAGATCGCCTTCAAGCTGGCCGACGATCGGGGCCTGCTGTTGCTCGACCTCGACGATCTGCGTGCCCTGCTCGGGTTCGTGGCTGACAGTCGCAAGGAGATCTCGACGCAGTACGGCCTGGTCAGCGCGCAGTCGGTGGCGGCCATCCAGCGCGCGTTGCTGTCGCTGGCGCGGGAAGGCGGGGAGGTCTTCTTCGGCGAGCCGGCGCTGGAGCTGGGCGACCTGCTGCGCACCGACCTCGGCGGCCGCGGGATCGTCAGTATCCTGGCCGCCGACCAGCTGATCCTGAAGCCGCGGCTCTATTCGAGCTTTCTCTTATGGCTCTTGTCAGAACTGTTCGAAAACCTGCCTGAAGTGGGCGACCTCGACAAGCCCAAGCTCGTCTTCTTCTTCGACGAAGCGCACCTCTTGTTCGACGATGCGCCGCCGGCCTTGCGCCAGCGGGTGGAGCAGGTCGTACGGATCATCCGGTCCAAGGGTGTAGGCGTGTACTTCTGCTCGCAGTTCCCGGACGACGTGCCGAACGAGATTCTCGGCCAGCTCGGCAACCGCATCCAGCACGCCCTGCGAGCCTACACCCCGCGTGACCAGAAGGCCGTGCGCACTGCCGCCGAAACCTTCGTGCCTAACCCCAAGCTCGACGTCGCGGCGGTCATCTCCCAGCTCGGGGTCGGCGAGGCCCTGGTCTCCACGCTCCAGGACAAGGGCGTCCCGATGCCGGTCGAGCGCACCGTGATCTGTCCGCCGCGTTGCCGAATGGGCGCGATCACACCAGAGGAGCGCGCGGCGGTGCGGTCGCGCAGCCCGGTCGGCGGCAAGTACGATTCCCGGGTGAACCGCGAGTCGGCCTACGAGATCCTGGGCCGGCGAAATGCGGCGGCTAGCGCTTCGGCCAAGGCGCCGGCCAACGCGCCCGTGGCGCGCCAGGGCGACGCCCAGGAGCAGCCGCCCGAATGGAGCCAGAAGGTCGGCGACCTATTGTGGGGCACCAAGCGCCGGCAGGGGATGGTGGAAGCGATGGCCAAGCAGGCCGCGCGCACCGTCGGCAGCCAGGTCGGCCGTCAGATTCTGCGTGGGGTGCTGGGAGGTATCCTCGGCGGATCGCGCCGCCGCTAGTTGTCCGGGACTGCCGCGGCCAGTGACGAGGTCGCTGGTGTCGCGCTCCGGAGCCTGCGCTGCCGCACGCAAACGACATCGGCAAGGTGATCGCCGACGTCCGCCGCCGAGCGAACGCGGCGGCCCGGCTTTCCCCTCCGTCGGCGCCGGACGGCCTCGTGACCTCCAGCTGGACGCGATCCGGATGCCGCTGCCGTCGTCGGCCACGGTGCCGACACCTGCATCCGCACGCCGAGAGGGCATAAATCGGGGTTTGCGAAATGCAGGGAACGGGAGTCGAAATGAGCCCTCGGCGCTGGCTATCTTGGGTTGCGAGGAGATAGCGCGAACTCAGCTCGCGGTTGACCTTGCACCCGGCCTTCGCCCGAGGGGGAGGAGCCGCCCGCTGGGGGCTACCCCTTTGGACTCTATCCTGCCTAGTTTAACTTGCGCCGTTTCCAGCGAGCCGCGAGCCCAAGCCCCGCCATCGCGCTGCCCCAGAGGAGGAGCGTGGTCGGTTCCGGAACCAGTTCCAGCTGTCCCCTGATCTCTCCACCCGGGAAGTTCACGGTGTGGATGTTCAGATAGGTCA
Source organism: Candidatus Rokuibacteriota bacterium (assembly GCA_003221655.1). GTDB lineage: Bacteria > Methylomirabilota > Methylomirabilia > Rokubacteriales > CSP1-6 > AR31. The sequence continues at coordinate 19,407 of QHSV01000254.1, read as the reverse complement.
TTTCGTTCTCGATGCCCGCGATCAGCGCTGCCTCGGCCTGGATCAACCCGCCCTGCAAGGTGACAAAGGCCGGGTTGTAGATTGTCGACTGTGTGAGATCAAAGACTGCGGAGGAGTAGCTCCCGGAGGTCACTCCCAAAGGGAACAATGGAAACGCAGGAACCGTGGTGGCGACCCCGGCGTTAGTGCCGAGTGGTGCGCAGCAATGGATGTGCGCCGCCACGTCGTTCGACGTCAAGCCGCTAAACGTCACGTTTATCTGTATCGTTTGGGCCGTCGGATCCAGCACCACCGTTGCGAGGCCCGTCCCTGGCGAAGCGACAGGAGGAACCTCGTTTGCCCCGGCGAGGTTGCCCACGAAGGTCATCGGTATCGCATAGGCGGCCGGCACCGGTAGCATCAGCACTGTCGCGATGGCCAGAGCGGTCACATGAAGCGTCGGAACGGCCAATAGGAATCGCTTCATGGCTACCTCCTCACGTCAAAGTCACGGCGCGCCGCCATCCCGAGCGAGCCGGACCCGAAGCGCATCGTATCTCACTAGTCGCACCCGACTGGGGCCTTGTCAAGAAATGCGAAATCGCCTGGGCTGTCCCCGCCTGGGATGAGCGGCGCGTCAAAAGTGACGAACGTTGCGGCCAGTCTCGCCTCCACCTCCGCCAGCCGTTTCTGCGCCTGCTCAGACCAAAGAGGCCAAGGCTGTCCTCGTGAAGCGGGGCAAAGAATGGCACGCACCCGATCGAGCCATTCTCAATGGGCAGCATATTAGCGTAATAGACACCCTCCTTGAGGCTCTAGAGGCCGACAGCCTCGCGATTCCCTCCGCCGACCAGACGTGATCCGTGATCTCCGCCTCCATCGCGGGCGTCACGCGTAGCGCCTTGTGAATCCGGCCAACGTTGTAGTGCATGATGTAGAGCGCTACGGCCGCTTTGTATCGCACGACGGCGGCGTGTTGGCGTTCACCCGCGAGAGTCAAACTGAGACACTGCCCTGTGTCCCCTCGCCTTGACGATCGGAGCGCGCGGGGACTAGGATGCTCGCCTAATCGGAGAGAATCACGGAGGGCGGCATGATCATCGATTGTCACGGCCACTACACGACCGCGCCGAAGGAGCTCGAAGCCTACCGGCAGAAGCAGATCGCGGATCTGAAGGATCCTTCCCAGGTTCCCGCAAAAGGGACGCTGAGCATCAGCGATGATCAGATCCGCGAGTCCATCGACAAGGCGCAGCTCAAGCTCCAGCGCGAGCGTGGCACGGACGTCACGATCTTCTCGCCCCGGGCGGCCGGCATGGGCCACCACATCGGAAACGCGACCACGAGCCTGCACTGGTCGCAGGTCTGCAACGACCTGATCCATCGCGTCTGCTCGCTCTATCCCCAGAACTTCGTCGGCGTCTGCCAGCTGCCGCAAACGCCGGGGGTGCCGCCGACCAATTGCATCGAGGAGCTCGAACGCTGCGTCAAGGAGTATGGCTTCATCGGCTGCAATCTGAACCCGGATCCATCGGGCGGCTACTGGAAGGATCCGCCGCTGACCGACAAGTGGTGGTACCCGTTCTACGAGAAGCTGGTGGAGCTCGACGTGCCGGCGATGATCCACGTCAGCGCCTCGTGCAACCCGAACTTCCACACGACGGGCGGCCACTACATCAACGGCGACACCACGGCGTTCATGCAGCTCATCACCGCCGACCTCTTCAAGGACTTCCCGAGCTTGAAGTTCATAATCCCGCATGGGGGCGGGGCTGTTCCGTACCACTGGGGACGCTACCGCGGTATCGCCCAGGATCTGAAGAAGCCGCTCCTGAAGGACCACCTGCTGAACAACGTGTTCTTCGACACGTGCGTCTATCACCAGCCCGGGATCGACCTCCTGTTCAAGGTCATCCCCATGGACAACATCCTGTTCGCGTCGGAGATGGTCGGCGCGGTCCGGGGCATCGACCCGGAGACAGGGAACTACTACGACGACACCAAGCGCTACGTCGAGGCGCTCCGGCTCAGCGACGAGGACCGGCGCAAGGTCTTCGAGGGCAACGCGCGCAGGGTCTACAGCCGCTTGAAGACCAAGGTGCCGGCTTCGCGATAGGAGAGTGCCATGCCAGACATCCCTCGCCTGAACGGCGTCATCAAGGCCCTGGAGCAGGGCAAGACCGCCTTCGTCGGCTTCGCCTCGCCGGACATCGAGACCGCCACCGCTCTCGCCGGCTCGCCCTTCGACGGTGTCGCGTTCGAGATGGAGCACGCGCCGATGAGCCCGCCGGTCCTCCGTGACGCGCTCCAGTACATGCTGGACCGTCGCCAGCTCGTGCAGGGCGGGACACTGGCGCCAAAGGTGGCGCCGCTGGTGCGGATTCCGCCGAACGGCGGCGAGATGAATCAGTGGATCGCCAAGCAGGTGCTCGACATCGGCGTGTTCGGCATCATCTTTCCCCACGTCAGCACCGTGGAAGAGGCGCGCAACGCGGTCAGCGCCTGCCGGTATCCCCGCCTGCCGGGCACGCCCCTCTACGACCCGCCCGGCATCCGCGGCGACGCCCCGACGCGCGCCGCGCGGTACTGGGGACTCACGCAGCAGGAGTATTACGCCCGGGCCGACGTGTGGCCGCTCGCCCCGCAGGGCGAGATCCTGGCGATCATCCAGTGCGAGGACACGAAGGCGATCGAGAATCTCCCGCGGATCCTCGAGCAGGTCCGCGGCATCGGCGTCGTGCTGATCGGGGAAGGGGATCTGAGCCAGGAGCTCGGACACCCCCGGGAGTACGAGCACCCCGTGGTGGCCGAAGCCATCGACCGCATTCTCAAGATCTGCAAGGACCACAACGTCCCGTGCGGCCACCCGCACCCGGACGCGAAGAACATCGAGCGCCTGATCGCGAGCGGCTACCGGTTCCTCATGCCGAGCACGCCGCGGTCGTTCGGCGTGCTCGAGCAGGGACGCAAGCTCGCCGGCAGGAGCTGAAGGCCGACGCGATCAGCGCATGATCGGCTTCCGGAAGAGAATCTCCCGGACGCCCGATTTCAGCAGGAGGGAATCGAAGAGCTCGAGGCCGGCGAAGAGGTGGTTGATGTCGCGGTTCTGCAGGACCCACCGGCGGGTGCACGCGGAGGGGTAGAAGCGATGGCGAAGATGCGTCTCGTCCTCGATGAAGTACTTGGTGTAACGCGTGTCATCCGACGCACGGGCGCCGAAGAACCCGAGTAGCACGCCCTCCGGCCGCAGCATCCGCTTCACCTCGCCGGCGAGAGCGCTTGCCGCCGCCGGCGCGAGGTAGTCGAAGACATCCCAGCACAGCACGGCGTCGACGCTTCTGTCGCGCAGCGCGAAGCGCCCAGCCAGGAACTCCGGAAACCGATCGAGAGCGCCTTCCTGCGCGTGGCGATCGAGATCCGCGTAGAGGTCCTCCACGTGGATCTTGCAGCCGATGCGCTCGCCCAGGAATGCGATGTTAGTGCCGATCACCGGGCCCAGGTCCACCAGCTCGGCGGCCGGCCGCGCGAAGACGAGGGACAGGAACTTTGCGAGCGTCTTGCTCGAATAGACGGGCTCGGCGGCGACGGCCGCGCCCGGACGCGGCTCGACGACGACGCGCCCGTTCCCATCGTCGGGTCGAGCGACTGGCCGGCTGAAACGGGACACGAGCCCCGAGAGCCTGCCGTTGTTTTGACGGTCGTTCAACGCCGGCTCAGACGCGGATGAGGTCGTTGGTCACAGAAGTCGCCGGGGGCACCGACGGCTTCGGCTCGGGCTTGCTGAACGCTCCGAGCGTCCGCTCCACCGAGCTCGGTTGCTTCGAGCTCGATTGCTCCTTGCGCTGCATGTCGATGCTGCCGCGGAAGTGCGACCCATCGGCGATCGCGACCCTGGGAGCCACGATATCGCCGTCGACCGACCCGTTCTCCTTGATGTCGACCTTTTCGCTCGCGGTCAGGTTACCCGTCACCTGACCGAAGACGACGATCGCCTTGGCGGAGACCTGCGCCTTGATGCGTCCGTTCGAGCCGACCGTCAGCACGTGGTCCCGCAGCTCGATCTTGCCTTCGACCTGGCCTTCGATCGTGAGGTCCTCGCTGCCGCTCAGCTCGCCGTTGATGACAATGCTCTTCCCAATGCTCGCCAGCTCTTCGTTCATAGGCCGTTGTTCCCCCTGTGGCTGATCGAATCCACCAGACAGCACTGGTGGGTAGGACGGTGCCTGCACCGGATTAACCGGGACACTCGTCGGCCGTAGCGGCTCCTCTCGCTTCCACACCATCAGTGCACCTCCGTTTGCGCCGCCCAGGTCCGTGCTCGGGATCAATCAGAGCTGCCGGCGCCAGTCTGAAATGAGGGGCTGAGTATAACTCTGCCGGGGACGATTCAAGGCACGTTCACGCCGTTTTTTTTCGGCCCGTCCCCTCAGCTTTCATCCAGCCCCCCAGCAGGACCGGTTCCCGGGTACCCCGCGTCTGCCGGGTGCCAATTAACGTTGCGTGGCATTGAGCAGGCTCGAAGTGGTGACAACGCTTGTCGTTTCTACGGTGCCCGGGAAGGCGTCCGGCTAGGCGGAGTACGCTGGAGGGAGCCATGACGAGCGTTCGCGCGAGCGCGTGCATCGTGGGCGGGGGGCCGGCGGGGCTGATGCTCGGCCTGCTCCTGGCCAAACGGGGCGCCGATGTCCTGGTGCTGGAGGGTCACGAAGACTTCGAGCGGGAGTTTCGTGGGGAGGTGCTGCAGCCGAGCACCGCCCACCTGCTCGACGAGCTGGGCCTCCTCGAGTATGTGCTGGCCCAGCCCCACTCGCTTCTCGAAGTCGGCAAGATCAGGCTGAACGGCCAGGAGGTCGGCGAGTTTCGCTTCAAGAAGATCGCCCCCCGGTATCCCTACGCCATCTGGATGCCGCAGCCGATTTTTCTGGCTGCGATGCTTCGGAAGGGGACGCCGTTTCCGTCGTTCCAGTGCTGGATGGGCGCCAAAGTGACGAAGCTTCTCGAAGAGGACGGCAAGGTGGTGGGCGTGAGCGGGTTCCGTCATGGCAAGGAGCCGTTCGAAGTCCGGTCCGACGTCGTCGTGGGCGCTGACGGGCGCAATTCAACGGTGGCGCGGCTCGGCAGGTTCGAGCCGGAGTACGAGCACCACGACTTCGACGTCATCTGGTTCACGATCGAGCAGCCGCACGGCTGGTCCAGCACCTTCTACGTCTCGCTCGGCGAAGTCCGGGGCCTCATGCTGCCCAAGTACCCGCACCACATTCAGGCCGGTATCGTCTTGCCCACCGGCGACTGGCGACGCTGGCGCCAGGACGGCGTGGCCGTGGTGGCAGAGCGCGTACGGCGCTTCGACCCCATCTTCGCCGGCTTCGCCGCGACCCTCCACGACTTCACGCCGTTCTTTCCCCTGGAGGGCATCATTCGTCTGATGCGCGAGTGGGCCCGCGACGGCCTGCTGCTGATCGGCGACGCCGCCCACACCATGAGCCCGGCCGGCGCCATCGGCGTCAACGTGGCCATCGCCACCGCCGCGGTGGCCGCTCAAGAGCTCTATCCGCGTCTCGGGCGTGGCCCGATCGCGCGCGAGGATCTGCAAGCCGTCCAGCGCCTGCGGGAGGCCGACGTCCGGACGCTTCACCGCTTTCAGCTCGGAGCCCAGCGCGTGCTGCTCAGCCCGGGGAGCCGCAATCCGCTCGTGCGGTGGCTCGTGCCGAAGATGCTGCCGCTGTTCCTGCGCTCCCCGCTGCTGCCGACGGTCCAGCGCCGGATCTTCTTCGGTGCTCCGCTTCCGCCGCTGGACCCCGCCTTCAGCTTTCGCGAGTCGGCCGGGGTGACTTAGGCACCCGTGCCGACAGGGAGTGACCGGCGGCTCGGCTTGCTCTACAATCCCGGCGACGCTATCTCGACGCAGGAGGCACACATGGCTCGGGTGACGATGCCGCCGTGGATCCAGGCGCTCCAACAGCGTGATCCGGAGTTCGTCGACTCCTACATGGCCCAGCGCGAGCGCATCATGCGCGATGGGGCCATTCCCGCGAAGTACAAGCACCTCATGACCATGATCGTCGATGCGCTCCAGTCGCACCCGGACGGCGTGGCGAACATCGCCAACCGCGCCCGCGGGGCCGGAGCCTCGGAGGCGGAGATTCAGGAGGCGGTCGAAGTCGCGTATCTCTTCGGCGGAACGCCGGCGCTGGTGACCGCCATGAACGCGTTCCGCACTTCATAGGAGACGCTCCATGGATCTCGGACTGGCCGGCCGGGTGGCGATCGTCACGGGCGGGAGCCGGGGCATCGGCAAGGCGATCGCCCAGGAGCTGGCGTCGGAGGGGGTCGACGTGGCGATCTGCGCCCGGGATCGCAAGGCGCTGGACGAAACGGCCAAAGCACTGACGAAAGCGACCGGACGCCGCATCGTGCCGATCGTGGCCGACACGACTAGCTGGAAGTCGGTGCAAGATCTGGCGGAAGCCACGCTGGCCGAGCTCGGGCACATCGATATTCTCGTGAACAACGCCTCGACCCCAGGCGGCATGGTGCGCGGCGCCCTGGCGGAGGCCGACGACGATGTCCTGCTCGAGGACATCAACACCAAGGTGGTCGGCTACATGCGGTGTGCGAAGGCGGCGGTCCCCCACATGCGGCGCGGCTGGGGCCGGATCATCAACATCGGTGGGCTCTCCGGCCGCCGCTCGGGGAACCTCAGCGGCCTGCGCAATGCCGCCATCGTGCATCTGACCAAGACGCTCGCCGACCAGCTCGGCCCCCAGGGCATTACCGTGAATCTGGTCCATCCCGGCGCCACGCGCACGGAGCGCACCGACGCGGAGACCGAGCGCCGGGCGGCGACCAACGCGATCCGCCGCATCGTCGACGCCCGGGAGATCGCTCAGGTCGTCACGTTCCTGGCGTCGACCAAGGCCGCGAACATCACCGGCGTGGCCATCGACGCCAGCGGCGGGTCCATTCCGGTGATGTTTCAGTGAGGCTCGTCGCTACGGCGCGGATGGGTCACCGCTCGGGCCAGCGCGGCCCCGGCAGCTCGACGCGCCAGCGCGGGCCCTTCAGGTACATCGGCCCCTCGAGCTTCACGAATCCGGGCGCGGGCCCGGTCGTGACCCAGTAGCGCAGGTCGGGCGGGTCCTTGCCCATGATCGACGCCACGACGCCGGTGAGACCGCGGAGCTCTATCTTCACGAGGTAGCGCGTGGCCGTGCGCGCGACGTCGCCGATGAAGAACTTATCTTCGCCCTCCGCGCGCAGCTCGGTGTCGAGAAGGTGCGGCTTCGGCGTGAACGCCAACATGTGGCCGGCGGCCGCGGTGCCGGGCGTCAGGTTCTTCAGAATGGTGATGATGATCCCGTTGTGGAGGTCCTCCGGCAGGTCGATCTTGCCCTCGTCGGTCTTGTCGTCGACCTTGGCCCGGTAACGACCGGTGTCGCGATCGAAGGTCACCTCGGTCGACGCGGGGAAGGAGGGGCCGCGCTCGATGTGGTGATAGCTCATCACCCGGAACACCTTCTGCTGCGCGAACGTCACCGTCTCGTCCCGGAGGGAGCCGTCCTTGAAGCGGAACACGAGGCGGCTCTGCATGCGCTGCCCCTCGACGGGCGCCTGCACGAGCTCGCCATGAGCGAGGACGTCGCCGTTCGCCCCACGCAGCAGGAGGAAGGCATGAGTGATGGTCTCGGCGTAGCGGACGGCGACAGGTGCCGCCGACGCCGACGCGCTCGTCAGCGCGACCGCGAACAGGACACCGAGCCCCCATCTGCGCACGCGAAGCACCGTCACCATCGCCCGGCGCGCGGTCGCAACGCCATGGCCTCACTCTACGCAGCGACGGATTTTCGTGTCAACGTGCACGGAAGGATGCGGCTCAGCGCGCGCGGATTCCCGAGCAGTGGCGTTTCAGTAGGGCGGGCGGTCGTCTGCTTGAAGGAGATAACGGCGGATCATCACTCCGCGCTCCTCCCGCCTGGACCGCGGAGGCCAATGACGTTTGCCTGTAATCCGTTCTCCGAAAGCGCTCGCATCGGAAGCGGGATCCAGACTTCGCGGCTGTAGTTGTACTCATACACGACGCCGGTAGCCGTCAATCCGTAAAGCACGGCGCCTTTCGGAGTCACTGCGGTTGCGATTTGCGCGAAGCTGACCGTCTCGATCGCCATGTTTCCCTCCTGGGGGAATCCAAAGCTCCAGCGTGAATCCATTGTTGTCATCAGGAGCCCCGCTTGGAGATCGAAAAAAATGCTCTGTCAGGGCTCACGGTCCTCCGGTGTTCATGCTGCTCAATGATTCCGCGCACTTCGAGGTTCGAAACAGCGTCCCGTAGTTACGGCGAATGCCGCTCGACTTGTCCCGCAGAAAACGATGGATCCGACCAAGCTCATCGAGAACTTCTCGGGGAGGGAGTCTGTATTCGCTTCCTCGTAGCGGCATCGCCGGTCGTGAGGGACACGTGCCCGGACCCCACGACCGGCGCTGAGAAGCAGGTCACTACTGGAGTGGATTCCGCTGGTCGGGAGTGAGCTTGTTCTTCCAGGCCGATGGGAGCTTCTGCACCCAGCCGTGGTAGACGACTGGGATCGGGAGCACGCCCTGACCGCCCATCCCCAGGTGGAGCGTCGGAGTGTCGTCGATCCGCGTAAAGTTGCCGGCCGTCAGCAGGACCCGGCCCACGATCTTGGCGTCGATCGGGTTGCCGTCGTTGTCGGGATCGGGATCCACGACGATGAGGTCGTTCGAGAACTTGCTGGACACGTAGGCGTAGTAGCCGCCGCCCTGCTTGGCGCCGAAGTTGACACCGTGGCAGCCGGCGCTGCACGGCAGTGAGCGCACGACGGTGTCGGTCGCGGTGTCGATGATCAGGATAGTCGCCGTCAGCGTGTTGGCGGTGATCATGTACTTGCCGTGCGGGGCCACCGGGGTCTGGATGGGTAGACCGCCGATGAAGGGGGCGCCGCTGCCGCCCGGATCGAGCGGCGCGTGGCCGGTGACGGGATCGTAACCGGCGAGCAGCGGGATGGTCTTGGTGGCCACCTTGTTCGGGCCGTCGTGGCACGCCGGCGCGCCGATGGAGATGCAGGTGATCGTGCTGTCCGCGTAGTTCGAGACGTAGTACTTGCTGGCGTCGGGCATCATGCCGCTGGCGATCGGCAGGAGGCCCGCGGGCACCTTCGCCACGATCGAGCCGTTCACGAGGTTGAGCTGCGTCGAGTCGTTGGTGTTGGAGTTGGGCGTCACCATCTTCGTGCCGTCGAAGCTCATCCAGTGGGCGTGCGGCTGGGCCGGCCGCTCGAAGCCGAACTGGGTGGGGATTCGCCGCTGCACGTGCGTTCCGCCCGGCGCCAGCTCGATGACGGCGTCCTCGCCGTTCAGCGTGACATGGACCTGGTCGGTGTCCACGCGGGTCATGACGTGGGCCGGCGACTCGCCGATGGCGATGTTCTGCAGAACGTGGCCGGTGAGCCGATCGAAGACCGTGAGCTTGTCGCTGAACCACTGGGTCTGGTAGATGAGGCGCTGATCACGGTCCGTCCACATGTTGTGGGGGTTGTTCAGGTTGACGTCGGGCAGGCCGAACTTCTTGGTGACCTGCCACGTGCTGGCGTCCACGGCCGTGACCGTGCCCGGCTTGGTCTTGGTGGCCGTCTTCTCGTACTGCGCGTCGACCCACACTTCCCCGACTCCGGGCTGGACCGGGTCGACCGGGCCGGCGATGGTCGTGTTGATGGACAGCGCGGAGAGATTGACCACAGTACCGCCGGTCAGGCGAACGTCCACCGCCGGTAGGTTCACCTGCCATTTGAGCGTGGGGTTGGTGTCCGGGTTGCGGTCCTGATAGTTGGCCGGGTTGGTGATGAGGAAGAAGGACCGCAGCAGCCGCACGCCGAGGTCGCTGGCGCTGGGAACCGTCAACCCGCTGAGGAGCGAGATGTTGTCCCCGATGTCGAGTCCGGGCGTTTTGGGATCGTCGACAACGGTCGCTGCCAGCATGAACGGATGCAGCTTGCAGACGAAGACATAGAGGCCGGGCTGGGTGAGCGTCACCTCGGCGCTCTCGCCCTTCTTGAGCGCTTTCGGCTGATCGAAGGGCATGCCGGGCGCTCCCGTCGGGAAAACCAGGCTCGTGAAGGTGTGGCTGGTGTCGGTCTCGGCGCCGAGCGTGATGCGCACGGTGTCGCCGGGCTTCGCCACCGCCAGCGACTGCGTGCCAGCGGCAACACAGCCGACGCCCCCGACGCACTTGAACCAGGAGCCGGGATCGTCGGTCGCCTCGAATTCGACGACGTCCGACTTGGCGCGGCCGATGCCGCCGCCGACGAGGAGCACCACCACGGCCGCGGCCGGCGCCAGCCGGCGGCTCCAGCGGCGATGGCGCGGAGACGACGGGGACGCGTCCGAGACGACCAGCCCCATGAGCGTGAGCGGCATGGCCGCTACCAGAGAGATGAGCGCCTCGCGAACGCTGTAATCGAGGAAGCGGCCGAGGTTCGCACTGATGGAGGCGGCCATGGCAAGGGCCGCGGCCGATCCCTCCCGCAGCCCGGCATCGATGAGCGCGTGGCCCACGACGGCGGGCACCATGAGCGCGGCGAACCCGACGGTGATGAGGGTGGTGCGCGCGACGAGGCCGACGATTCCGCGTTCCCCCAGATCCATCCAGCGGAACAGGCGCAGCCCGGCGACCACGGCCAGGACGGCCAGCGGCCAGGCCAGTGCCCCGTCGCGAAGCGCGTGGGAAAGGTGGCCGGCGAGCGGCACGCTGGCCCCCGTTGTCCATGAATGCACGAGGTGCTGCCAGGCGATCGTCCCGAACGCGAGGACCGATGCCAGGCCGAGGCGAGTGCGCCAAACGTTGGTTGTCATGTCATCCTCCGTGTTGCGATTTTTGAACTTCGTGCCTTGGTCTAGGGAGGATGGCAACGAGGATGCCAAACGCGATCGAGACTCACCGATGGCTCGCAAATGCTAGTCAACACGGATGATCGACGTGTGAGCCCACCGACCGCGGAGCCGTGAGGACGGGAGCCGCGTTCCCGACATCTCGGGACCGTCCCGAAATGTCGGGAACGCTCGCGACTCAGCGCTTGCGGGTGATGCCGAGCTTCTTCATGCGCGACTCGAGCGTCGTCGCGGGCAGCCCGAGCAGCTGAGCGGCCCCGCCGTCGCCGCTCACCCGCCAGCCGACGCTCTCGAGCACGTCCATGATGTGGGCGCGCTCCACCTGCTCCAGCGTCGCCACCGGCGCGGGCGCAGCCGTCCCTCGGCGTCGCGGCGGCCAGTCGGGGACCGCGAGCAGTGGGCCGTCGGTGACGATCACCGCGCGCTCGATCACGTGCTCGAGCTCGCGCACGTTGCCCGGCCACGCGTAGGCGGTCAGCGTCGCCATCAGACGCTCGGGCACCCGGTCGATCCGCTTGCCGAGCCGCGCGCTGTACTTCTCGACGAAGCAGCCGACGAGGGCGGGAATGTCTTCCTTCCGCTCCCGGAGTGGCGGCAGCGCGACGGGAAACACGTTGAGCCGGTAGAAGAGGTCGGCCCGGAAGCGGCCCTGTCGGCACGCGGCCTCGAGGTCGCGGTTGGTGGCGGCGATCACGCGCGCGTCGACCTTGAAGGTGCGGCTGCCTCCCACGCGCTCGAACTCACCCTCCTGGAGCACCCGCAGCAGCTTCGGCTGCAGATCCAGCGGCAGCTCGCCGATCTCGTCGAGAAAGATCGTCCCTTCGTGGGCCAGCTCGAAGCGGCCGATCTTGCGCGCCACCGCGCCGGTGAACGCACCCCGCTCGTGTCCGAACAGCTCGCTCTCGATCAGCCCGGCGGAAATCGCCGCGCAGTTGACCTTGACGAGCACCTTGTCCTTGCGGCCGCTCTGCGTGTGGATGGCCCGGGCCACCAGCTCCTTGCCCGTCCCCGTCTCGCCCGTCACGAGCACGGTCGAGTCCGTGGGCGCCACTTGCTCGATGCTCTTCATGACGCCCGCGAACGCCGCGGAGCGGGCCGCCAGCTCGCCTTCGCCGAGGGCGGCCTGCACCTCTTCCTGAAGCGATCGGGTCAGCCCCTGGAGGTGGCGACACTCTGTCTCCGCGCGCCGGCGCTCGTTCACGTCGCGCAAGATGATCGTGTAGAGTGGCGCGCCGGCCGCGAGCACGCTAGAGATAGTCGCCTCGAGGGGGAAATCCTCACCGTCGGCGCGCACCGCGGTGAGTCCCTCCGGCACCCACAGGGGGCGCTTCGGCTCCTCACCGTGCTTGTCTCGGGTGTAGTCGGCGAGCACGGAGGCGAAGGTCTCCGAGGCGAAGCGCGTGAAGGGCGAGCCGACGGCGTCGGCGGCGCCGCATCGGAACACCTGCTCGGCCGCGGCATTGAAGAGCGTGATACGACCCGCGGCGTCGATGATGACGATCGCGTCCATCGCCGACTCGAAGATCCGTGAGAGGCGCTCTTCACTTTCCTGGAGCTCCGATCGCAGTCTCTGGATCGTGAGGTGCGTGCGCACGCGCGCGATCAGCTCTTCGGGCTGGAAAGGCTTGGTCACGTAGTCGACGGCCCCCGCGTCGAACCCGCGCACCTTGTCGACGGTGTCGGCGAGCGCCGTCATGAAGATGACCGGGATTTCGCGGGTCTCACGCTGCGTCTTGAGCCGTTCGCACGTCGCGAAGCCGTCGAGCTCCGGCATCAGGACGTCTAACAAGATAAGGTCCGGCCGCGCGTAGCTCGCGCGCTGCACCGCGCTCTCACCGTCCTCCGCGATGAGCACGTCGAAGCCGGCCTGCCCGAGCACCTCGAGCAGGACGCTGAGATTGGCCGGTGTGTCGTCGGCGACCAGGATCACCGGCTTCGGCGTCACGACGCGGACCTCGCCTGCTCCAGGAGCTGGCAAAGCTTCTTCACCTGGAACTGCTCGGTCAGGACGCGAACCTCCGCGACGAACGGCGCGTAGCGCGCGTCGAGTGCCTCCAGGCGCTGGGCTTCCGTGAGGATCTGCTTGATGTGGCCGCGGCGGGCGAGATCCAGCAGCCCATCCAGCTCGGTGCCGGTGGGAACGACGCGCTCCATAGCGCGGGCATCTCCCGCGGTCGCCGACGGGCCGGCGGCCGGCGTGTCCGCGTAGATCACCTCGATCCCGAGGTGCGCGCGCAAAAGGTCCAGCAGGCGATCCAGCCGAAAGGGCTTGGCGAGGAAGTCGTTGGCGCCGGCCTCCAGGCACCGCTCCCGATGCTGTTCGAACGCGCTCGCAGACACGGCGATGATGACGAGGTCGCGCGCGTCGGGCATGGCCCGGAGGCGGCGCGTGGCCTCGAGTCCGTCCATCCCCGGCATGCGCAGGTCGAGGAGGATGGCGTCGGGCCGCGCCGAGGCCGCGAGCCGCAAGCACGCCTCGGCGTCCTCCGCCTCGAGGATCTCGAATCCCAGCGGGGTCAGCAGATCTCGCACGAGCCCCCGGTTGTCCTCCTTGTCGTCCACGACCAATAGCCGGCGCCGCGCACCCCGCACGCCGATGATGCTGGGCCGCCGGCGTTCCGGCGACTCGCGGACGAGCGGGACCGCCGGTAGAAGCAGATCGAACCAGAAGCGGCTCCCTTCGCCGGGCGTGCTGGCGACTTCCAGCGTGCCGCCCATCAAACTGACGAGCGTCTTGCTGATCGCGAGGCCGAGCCCCGTGCCCTCGGCGAACGTGCTTGGGTCGCGGACCTGGTGGAACGACTCGAAGATCTTCGGGAGCTGCTCGGGGCGGATCCCGATCCCGGTGTCCTCGACCAGGAACCGCAGGCGATTTTGGTGTGGCCCGATCTTCAGCGCGATGCCGCCCTCGGCCGTGTACTTGATAGCGTTGTCGAGCAGGTTCATGAGGACCTGGCGCAACCGTTTCTCGTCCGCGTGCACCGCGACGGGCAGGTCGGGCGGCCACTCGCCGGTGAAGGCGAGGCCCTTTTCTTTCGCGCGCGCCCGCATGAGGTCGGCCAGCCCCTGCAGGAGCCGCGGCAGGTCGAATAGGGCGGGGCGGATCTCGATCGTTCCCGCCTCGATCTTGGCCAGGTCCAGGATCTCGTTGATCAGCGACAGCAGGTGCTCCCCGGAGCCCTCGATGATGCCCAGCGCCTTTCGCTGCTCGGCTTTTAGATCTGGGTCCCGTCCCAGGACCTGCGCGTAGCCGAGCACGGCGTTGAGCGGCGTCCGCAGCTCGTGGCTCATGGTGGCCAGGAACGAGCTCTTCGCGCCGCTGGCGGTCTCGGCGGCTTCCTTGGCTAGCCGCAATTCCTCGCCGGCCCGATGGCGCTCGAAGACCCGGCCGAGCGTGGTGCCGATGTTGGCCATCGCGTCAAGCAGCGCCGAGTCGGGCTCGTGGTGCTCGCTGCTGAAGAACTCGAGTACCGCGACGACCTCGGAGCCCGCCAGGACGGGAAAGCCGAACGCGGCCTTCACGCCGACGTCGACGGTGGCCTTCGCCCGAGGAAAATTCGTGTCATGGGTGACGTCCACGATCCAGGCCGCGCGTCCGGTGGCCAGCACCCGCCCCGGCAGGCCCACGCCGCGCTGGAAGCGCGCGCCGTCGGTGATCGCCTGGAAGTGGCGGAAGCGCTCGGGTTGCTCTAGATGCCAGACGAGCGCCGGGACGAGGTCACCCGAGCCGTCCTGGGCCAGCACGAAGGCGTCGCCCACCGGCCAGCCGGTGTAGGCGCAGACCTGATCGACGCCGATCTGCAGCGCGTCGCGCGGCGTTGGCGCCTCGTTGGCCGCAAGTGCGACCATTTGCAGCAGCTTGACCATCGCCGTGTGCTGCTGGATCGCCGCCTCGGCCTGCTTACGCTCCGTGATGTCGCGCACGAATGCGCTGAACGTCGTGCCGCCCGCCAGCGAGACCGGCGAGATGCTGAGCTCCACCGGGAACTCGCGCCCGTCCCGGTGCAGCGCGCTCAACTCGAGGCGGCGGTTGACCACCGGCCCTTGCCCGCTGGCCCGGTAGCGACGCAGCCCTTCTTCGTGCCCAGCCCGATAGCGTTGCGGGATGATCGTCTCCGCCAGGACCCGCCCCAGAACTTCCTCGCGCGACCAGCCGAACGTCCGTTCGGCCTGGGCGTTCCAGCCCGTGATGCGGCCCTCCTCGTCGATGGTGATCACGGCGTCGAGCGCGGTGTCGACGATCAGGCGTGTGCGCTCCTCGCTGGCTCTCAGGTTGCCGTGTAGCCGCACGCTCTCCAGCGCGAGGGCTGCCTGATCCGCGAAGCTCTGGGCGATCTCGACCTCCTGCTCGGAGAACTCGCGCACGACGGGCGAGCTGAGCTGGAAGACGCCCAAGATCCCACGCTCGGTGCGCATCGGGACCACGAGCGCGGCCCGGCGCCCGGCGGCGACGCTGCGCCGGCGGAAGTCCGCGTCCCAGGTCACGCCGGGATCGTTCAGGAGATCCGCCGTCCACACTGCGCGTCCCTCGGCCAGCGCCCGCGCCGAGAGCCCGATGCCCGGAGGCTGCACGTGCCCGACCTCGTAGAGGTTGGCGGCGATGGCCTCGAGCCCGCCGTCCGGCCGGCTGAGCGTGAGCACGCCGAGCAGCTCGCCGCGGCTGAGGAGCGGCTGGGCGAGCCCGGAGGTCATGCCGCGTTCGACGAACGCGTGACTAGCCTCGGCCCAGGCTGGATAGTCAGCCACCAGCGTCCCGCGCCGCGTGCGGGCGCATATTCCGGCGACACCCTCGCCGAATGGCCGGCGCTCGACCGGATGCGCCGACCAGTTCGTCCAGCCGCGCCGCAGCCCGCTCCCGGCGCGATCGGTCAGCCAGAGCGTCCCTGTGCCGCCGAGGAGACGACACGCGCGCTCGCCGATGAGCGGCAGGAGTCGGGTGGGGTCCAGCTCGGCGAGCAGATCGCGCTCGAGCTCGACGAGCGCCTCGTCGAGCCGGAGCCGATCGGCCTCGAGGGCGGAGAGCCGCGCACGCTCGAGCGCGATCGCCGCGAGATCGGCGAAGGCCTGCGCGAGGTCGATGTCGGCGGACGAGAAGTCGCCGACGGCGTCGCGACACGTCATCAGCACGCCGAGCACCCGCGTGTCCGCGAGGAGCGGAACACCGAGCGCCGCGCGGTAGCCTTCACCCTCGATGAAGGCGCGGCTCAGGGGCGAGAGTTCGATGACCGGATCGTTGAGCACATCCCTCGACCAGACCGGGCGGCGCTCGGCGATGGCGGTCATCGACACGCCTTCGCGCCCATGCCGGGGCAGCAGCTCACGGCTCCGGCTGATCAGCCCGCGTGACGCGGTGATGCGGACACGCTCGTCGGCGCCGACCTGGATCACGAAGCACCGCTGCGCGGCGAGCGCCGTGCAGGCCCGGTCGACGATCAGGTCGAGGATCGCGCCGGGCTCACGCGACAGCGCGATGGCCCGGGCCACTTCGGCCTGCGCGCCCGCGGCGGCCGTGCCGACGACACCACGATCGTCCTGCGTCACCGCCCGTGGGCCTCTAGCCGAGCCCGCCGCCCATCGCGCACCTCTGTGCTGGGATTCACGTCTCGTGTTCGCGCCGGCCGAGCGTAGCACCGCGCTTTGCGGCGAGGCAAGACTATATGGAGCGGAACAGGGACACCTTCTCGGTGCTGCGACGAGTAGCGAAGTCGACGGCAACAACGACGAGATCCTTGAATGCGCGAGCCCCGAACAACGTCCC
Source organism: Candidatus Rokuibacteriota bacterium (assembly GCA_003221655.1). Lineage (GTDB taxonomy): Bacteria > Methylomirabilota > Methylomirabilia > Rokubacteriales > CSP1-6 > AR31. Next base: position 2,768 of record QHSV01000254.1, on the reverse strand, counting down.
GTAGTTTCCGCGAATACCAACCGCCTCAGCGCTCAAGAGCTGGAAGAGTCGATAGAGCTCGTCGACCGTAGGCTGCTTGCCAGCTCTGACACCAAGGCGTCGGTCAGCGCGATCAACAGTTGGCGGGGGCGGTCACCGTGGATATAGGCGTCGGTTCCTCCGAGATCGCTCAGTGTCTGCTGGACCCTGTACGGGCGCGCCTCCAGGAGGAACCACTGGTGAGCGGGCCGCCAGCGGGCGGTGGCAACAGCCAGGCCGACTTCGAAGGGCATGTTGAACCGAGGCGCGCCGCGGGAGAGTTGAACCCGACTGAGGTCGTGGAAGGAATATCGGCACGCCGAGATCAGCTCGAGGATGCGTGGCTCGAGGGCGAAGCCCGAAGGCGCAGAGGCCGGCGATCAGGGCGACGAAGAGCTTCTCGTAGCGGTGATCGTAGGGGACGTTGAGGAAGACGTTCTGAGACGAGTATCGCTCAGCGATCGATCAGCTTCGGCGTGCCGTGCGCCGCCTCGTTGCGGTCCGCTTCCTGGGGTTCTGCTTCTCGTGACGTGCCAGGGCTTCGGTGACCATCGCCCGGAGCTCGCTGTAGCGCTTGGCCGAAATGCCGAGCACCCGGGCCGTCGCGGCAGGCGTCGGGTAAGGGGTGGTGATCACCGCGCGCGGGCGCAACGCCATGGACTCACTCTACGCAGCGAGGGATTTTCGTGTCAACGTGCCTGGGAGGATACAGCCGCTCAGCTCGCGCGACGGATGAGGGCGTGGCGCGCGGCACGTGGATGCGCCGGCCTTGAAAGCCCTGGTCGGAGAGGCGCTCGGGGACGGTGAACGCCACATTTCGATCGTATCCCGGTCTGCTCAAACGCCCTTGAGGAATTCGAGCATGAGGTTGTTCACCTCGCGCGCCCGCTCCTGTTGCGTCCAGTGCCCGCAGCCCGGCAGCATGACCGTTCGCCGAAGACGGGGGACGAATGTCGAGAGATTCGCGATGAGCTGGTCCATTCCGGGGAAGCGGACAACCAAGTCGAGGTCGCCGGCGACGTAGAGGGCGGGGACGGTGACGACGGCGCCGGCGAACGGCGCCAGCAGCTCCCAGTTGCGATCGATGTTGCGGTACCAGTTGAGCCCGCCGCGAAAGCCGGTGCGAGCGAACTCACCGGCGTAGAAGTCGATGTCGGCGGCGGTCAGCCACGATGGCAATCTATCCGGATCGGTCGTCTGATCGAGAAAGCCGCCGCCCCGACGGACCATGGCGACGTTCTCGCGCCCGGGCGCGTCGCCCGAGCCGGAGTAGGCGAGCCGACGCATGGTCGCCCGCACGTCGCGATTGAGCTCGGCCTCCGCCACTCCCGGAGTCTGGAAGTAGAGCTGGTAGAAGATCGCCTCGTCGGTTTGCGGCATGGCCGCCGTGGGCCGCACGGCACCGCGCGGCCGGTACGGGACGCTGAGGCCGATCACGGCACGGAAGCGATCGGGGCGCAGCAGTGCGGCGTGCCAGGCCACCGGCGCACCCCAGTCGTGTCCGGCGATCACCGCCGAGGTCTCGCCCAGTGCGCTGACCAGGCCGACCATGTCGCCGACCAGGTGCAAGAGTGTGTAGGCCTCGATCTCCGCTGGCGCGTCGGTCTGGCCGTAGCCGCGCATGTCCGGCGCCACCGCGTGGAAGCCGGCGGTGGCGAACTTCGCGAGCTGATGGCGCCAGGAGTACCAGGATTCGGGAAAGCCGTGACACAAGATGAGGAGTGGGCCGGTGCCCTGCTCGGCCACGTGCATGCGGATGCCGTTCGTTTCGACTGTGCGGTGCTTGATCTCGGTCATCGCAGGCCACCTTTCATCAGAGGGGGATAGCCCGTCCCCTGGGACTATAATCCCGGCATGATTGCACGGCTCTCTCGCGTGCTTGTGGGGCTCGTCGTCGCGATGGTGGTGCCGGGCGCGGCTCTCGTGGCCCAGGGACAGCGCGAGCCGATCAGGATCGGCCTGCTCAATGCCATGACGGGTCCGCTCGCGGTCAACGGCACGGAGATAAACGAGGGCATCCGACTCTACTGGGAAGACGAGATGGGCGGCCAGGTCGCGGGTCGACCTGTGCGGCTGATCGTCGAGGACTCTGAAGGGAAGGCGGACGTCGGGCTGACCAAGGTCAGGAAGCTGGTCGAGTCCGATCGCGTCCATCTGATCCTGGGGCCGGTGTCGAGCGCCGTGGCCGTGGCTATACGAGACTACGTCCACGAGCGGACGATCCCCACGATCATCACCCAGGCTACCGCGAACAACCTGACCGCCGAGAAGGCCAGCCCGTCGATCTTCCGGAGCGCGATGTCGAGCTATCAACAAGAGGCGGCCGGCGGCTGGTACGTGGCGGCCAAGCTCGGGCACAAGCGGATCGCAGTCGTCGCCCTCGATTACGTCGCGGGCCACGAGCAGGCCGACGGCTTCATCAAGGCGTTCAGGGAGAGCGGCGGCCAGTCCGTCGAGAAGGTGCTGATGCCGCTCGGGGCCATGGACGTCGCGCCTTACATCACGAGAATCCAGGACAAGGCGTCGCAGGTCGACGCGGTCGTCGGCATCCTCTGGGGCCCGAGCGCGCCGCAGTGGGTCAAGGCGTGGAACGAGTATGGCCTGAAGGGCAAGCTGCCTCTCCTGACGCTCGGTGAGACGGTGAACGAGACGTACCTGCGTTCTGTCGGCGACGCCGCGCTGGGTGTGGTCAGCTGGCTCTCGTACTCACCTGTCCTCGAGACCGCGGAGAACAAGCGCTTCGTCCAGGC